>NZ_SSDO01000487.1:0-3814 GCF_004794395.1 Microbacterium sp. K41
CCCGTGCCCGTGGCCGAGGTGGCGGCGCGCTCCGGCGTCAGCCCGCAGCGCGTGGTGCTGGCGTGGCTGCTCGCACGATCGCCCGTGCTGATCCCGATCCCCGGTGCGAGCCGGCCGGAGAGCGTGCGGGATTCCGTCGCGGCGGTCGAGCTGACGCTGGACCCCGCCGACCTGCGGCTGCTCGACGGCGCCGGTCAGGCGGTGCCGGGATGAGGCTCCTGCAGCAGCTCGACCCGCACGTCGTCGGGCCCGAGCACGTACACGTAGCGGAAGCCGTCGAGCGGTCCGGCCGTCGCGGTCATGACCGCCGAGAGCGGGTGGTGGCCGAGCTCCGCCAGCCGCGCGAGGCTCTGCGCGATGTCGGGCACCGTGATCGCGGGGTGGGCAGCGCCGATGTGGCCGTTGTGCGGGTCGATGCGCGCAGCGTCGACCCCGCGGTACTCCGCGAGCTCCAGGAAGACGCCGTCGTCGAGCCGCACGAACGTGAGCAGGATCTCGGCACCGGGGCGTCCGGTCGCGGCCTCGACCGCGGGGCCGCTCTTGACCAGGGGGCCGGTCACCGTGCCGCCCGTCGCGGCGGCGTAGAACGCGGCGGCCCCCGCCGTGTCGCTCACGGTGATGCCCATGTGGTGCAGGCGCGGCATGCCGTCTCCCATCTCTCAAGCAAACGTTTGTTCGATCACTATCGCGGAGGAACCCCATGAGTGCAAAACCCGTCATCGACCTGACCGGACGCGTCGCCGTCATCACCGGCGCCGCCGGAGGGCAGGGCCGCTCGCACGCCGCTCTGTTCCACGAGCTCGGCGCCGACCTGGTGCTGACCGACCTCGACGGGGCGGCCGTGCAGGAGGTCGCGGCCGGGTACGGCGATCGCGCGATCGGCCTCGCGCACGACGTCTCCTCCGCCGACGCGTGGGGCGCGGTCGCCGAGGCTGCGCGCGAGCGGTTCGGCCACGTGGACGTGCTGGTGAACAACGCCGGGTTCTGCCCCGAAGGACCGCTCGCGGAAACGGCCGAGCGCGTCATCCGTCTCACGCTCGACGTGAACCTCATCGGCCCCATGCTCGGCGTGCAGGCGCTGCTCCCGCTCCTGGGCGACGGCGGCTCGATCATCAACATCGCCTCGACGGCCGGGGTCGCCGGCTACGCCAACCGCGTGCCCTACTCGGCGTCGAAATGGGGGCTGCGGGGGGTCTCCCACGCGCTGGCCCGCGAGCTGGCGGGCAGCGGCATCCGCGTGAACACCGTGTGTCCCGGCGCCGTCGACACGCCCATGATCACCGAGGACACCCGGGCGGGGGTCGGGTTCATCTCACGCATCCCCATCCCGCGCGCGGGCCGGCCCGAGGAGATCTCGGCACTCGTCGCCTACCTCGCGAGCCCGGCCAGCAGCTACTGCACCGGACAGGACTTCGTCATCGACGGCGGTCAGGTCGCCTGATGCCGTCGTACGCGTTCGACGGCGTAGTGCCGGTGGTCGACCCGACCGCGTTCGTGCACGAGACCGCGAGCCTGATCGGTGACGTCGTGATCGGTCCCGGCTGCTACATCGGACCCTTCGCGAGCCTGCGCGGAGACTTCGGTCGCATCGTCGTGGGGGAGGGGTCGAACGTGCAGGACTCGTGCGTCATCCACGCGTTCCCCGGTGCGGACGCGGTGCTCGACCCGCACAGCCACGTCGGCCACGGTGCGGTGCTGCACGGCTGCCGCATCGGGTCGTTCGCGCTGATCGGCATCGGGGCCACCGTGCTCGACGGCGCCGAGATCGGGGCGGACGCGCTGCTGGGCGCAGGTGCCGTGGTCACCGCGGGCACCGTGATCCCGCCCGGGTCGAAGGCGCTTGGAGCCCCGGCGCGGGTGGTCGGGCTCCTCGACGACGACGCGCAGGAGTGGAAGCGGAACGGCGTGCGCATCTACCAGGAGCTCGCCCGGCGCAGCCGTGAGACCCTGGTGGCGGTGGAGCCGCTGCCGGCTGCGGAGCCCGACCGCCGACGCACCACCTGGGCCGCGGACGCCGCGACACCGCTGCACCGTCGACGCGCGGAGGGACCCCGGTGAGCACGGCCGAGTTCGCGGACTGGCTCGACATCACCCGCACGATCCTGCGGTACGGGCGCTACGCCGATCAGCGGAGGTTCGCCGACATGGCGTCGTTGTTCGTGCCGGACGGGCGGATGCTCCTGTATCGGCCGCGTGCCGATCACCCGGCCGAGACGCCGCGGGGGACGGCGGAGCTGGTCGCGGCGTTCGAGGCCCTCACGGCCTTCGTGGCGACCAGTCACGCGCTGTCTCCGAGCGATGTGGAGGTGCGAGGCGACACCGCCCGGGTGCATACGGGCTGCCTGTCGCACCACATCCGCGAGACCTCGGAGGGACGCATCCGCTTCACCCTCGCCGACCGCTACGACGACGACCTCGTGCGGGTGGACGGCCGCTGGCTGTTCCGCGAGCGCCGCAAGTACACCGACTGGGCCGAGACCACCCCGCTCCGCCGCTGAGGCCGCCGCCAGGGCTGCGGTCAGAGGCGTGCGAGGGCCCAGGGCTCGGCGGCGGCGCGGAGCTCGCGCGGGGTGCCGAATAGGGTGCCGAGGGCGTGCGCGCGCTTGAACACCAGGTGCGCGTCGTGCTCCCACGTGATCGCGATCCCGCCGTGCAGCTGGATCATCTCTCCCGCGACCCGGGTGAGCGCTTCCGAGCACACGGCCTTCGCGATCGTAGCCAGCTCCGCGCGGTCGGGGGCGCCGGACGCGAGGGCGTCGGCGGCCGCGCGGGACGCGGTGCGCGCCACCTCCACCCGCACGTGCAGGTCGGCCATGCGGTGCTTGAGCGCCTGGAACGAGCCGATGGGTCGCCCGAACTGCACCCGCTGCTGCGCGTAGGCCACGGTGTCGTCGAGGGCCCGCGCCGCTGTGCCCGCCTGCACCGCCGCGACCGCCGCGAGCGCGAGCGCCCGCACGTCGTCGAGCACGGCGGGATCGCCGTCGCCGAGCGGACGGGCAGGGACCCCGTCGAACCGGAGGGTGGCGAGCCGCAGGGTCTGGTCCATCGTCGGGTCGTCCTCGCGCGCGACCGCCGCGGCGTCGAGCACCTCGAACAGGCGCGGGCCGTCGGCGGTGCGGGCCACCGCGACCAGCACGTCGGCGGGCAGCCCGTCCAGCACGAAGCCCGCCGTGCCGGTGAGCGTCCACGCCTCCCCGTCGGCCTCGGCGTGCACGTCGATGTGGTCGGGGGCGAAGCGTCCGGACGGGTCGGCCCACACGAGCGCCGCCGCCGACGATCCCTCCGCGATGCCGGGCAACAGTCGGGCGGACGCCTCCGCATCGCCCGCGGCCAGGATCGCCTGCGCCGCGATCGCGACCGAGCCGAGGTACGGCGACGGCGCGAGCGCGTAGCCGATCTCCTCCAGCGCCAGCTGCGCCTCCCGCAGTGTGAAGCCGGCGCCGCCGTGCTCCTCGGGGACGGCCATGCCGGTGATGCCGACCTCCTCGCAGAGCAGACGCCACAGGTCGGCGTCGAACCGTTGGTCCGACTCCAGGGCCCGACGCGTCGCCGCACTGTCGGCGCGTTGGCTCAGGATCCCGCGCACGAGGGCGACGAGCTCCTGCTGATCCTCATCGGGTTCGAAAGACATCACCGCTCCTTCGGAAGGATGTCGCGGGCGATGCGCGCCCGATGGAAATCCGGCGTGCCCCACGCCGCGGACAGCGCGGGCGCGAGGCCCAGCCAGATCCGCAGCGTGTGCTCGGCCGTGTAGCCGATCGCGCCGTGCACCTGCAGCGAGGTGCGCGCGGCGCGCAGCGCGGCGTCGCCCGCG
>NZ_SSDO01000488.1:0-1738 GCF_004794395.1 Microbacterium sp. K41
CCGGGGCGCGTCGAGCCGCTCGACCACGGCGGCGACCTCCGGCGCGGGGAGACCGCGGAGCAGCTCGCGGATGCGCGACCGCATCTCCGCGCGCACCGGCGGCGACATACGCCGCGAGCGCACCAGGTGGTGCGAGCTGAGCGCGAGCGCGGTCCACACGGCCTTGGGCAGGAAGCGCTCGGCGTCGCGGTCGCGCTGCGCCAGGGCGACGACCTGGGACAGGGCCTCGGCGAAGTCGAGCTGCCGCCGGTCGGCGATCTGGGTGAGCGAGCCCGCGACGCCGCGGCGGTAGAGCAGTGCCGGGGCGTCGACGACCGCGAACGACGAGGCCTCCAGGTGCAGCCGCCAGATCCACGGCCGGTCCTCCGCGGTGAACAGTCCGGGCGGGAACCCGGCCAGGCCCCGGTCGAGGAGGCGGCGGTGGAACAGCCCGGCCCAGGCGTACGGGTAGTCGACCATGGTCGGCTCGTCGGCGGGCAGGATGGCGCTCCGCGGCGGGGCGACGGTCTCGCGCCAGGGGAACGGCGCTCGCACCAGTGTGCGGCGGGTGCCGGTGACGGTCACGTGATCGGTGCGGACGAAGTCGCAGCGCAGCGCGCGCAGGCGAGAGGCCAGCACGGCCAGCCGCCGCGGCTGCAACCAGTCGTCGCCGTCGAGGAAGCAGAACGCCTCGCCCTCGACGAGCGCGAGACCCTGGTTGCGGGCGCTCGCCAGGCCGCGCGGCGTCGGGTTGTGCACCACCCTGGCGCGCGGGAACCGGTCGGCGTAGTGCTGCATGAGCGCGCGCGTGTCGTCGCGGGAGCCGTCGTCGATCGCCACGAGCTGCAGATCGTGCGGGTCGTCGAACTGCCGGGTGAGGGTCTCGAGGGTCGTCCCGATGTAGGGTCCGGCGTCCTTCGCGGGAAGGATGACGGTGACGAGGGGCGTGCGC
The DNA here is from genome assembly GCF_004794395.1 of Microbacterium sp. K41. Taxonomy (NCBI): domain Bacteria; kingdom Bacillati; phylum Actinomycetota; class Actinomycetes; order Micrococcales; family Microbacteriaceae; genus Microbacterium; species Microbacterium sp. K41. The sequence continues at coordinate 932 of NZ_SSDO01000488.1, forward strand.
ACGGAACTCCCGGGGTGGGCGGTGTGCGGAGATCGTCGCAGTCGCGCGTGTCCGGTCGGCGACGTCACGGTGAACGGCGGGTGACGCGAGGCGCGGCAGGCACAACGCTGAGGTGTGGTCCGCACCCGAACGAACCACACCCCCAGTGCGTTGCACTGCCGGGTGCGAGCACCCGGGAAACCGACACCGTGCGGTGCCGGCCCACCCCGCGGTTTACTGGCCCCCACCAGCGGGCCGAGGGGTGTGCGTCGAGAGCGACTCCATGAAGATCAACACTCAACACGTAACATGATACATACCTCTCCACGAGATGCCGAATCGATGCGGGGCGCCGCGTCGATTGGCGCGGTCACCCGGCATCCGCGACCATGGAGCCCATGCTCTGGCCGTTCGGAACGATCTGGCGACCGGTGCGACGGCGCCGCCGGAGCACCGGGATCGACCTGCGCTGGCTGTCCGCCCGCACGTGGACCGAGCGCTGGTATCCCCAGGGCATCGACGTGGGCCGGCTGCGCGGACGACGCACGCTCGCGGTGAGCTGGTTCCGCCAGGACAGGGCGGGCCGCCACCTCGCCTCCCGGGTCACGATGATCGACCTCAACCGGTCGCGTCACCTCGACGTGGTGCTCGCCGTCCCCGGGGAGGACGGCCGCCTGGAGCCCGCCCCGATCCACGCCGGCGGCCTCGCGTGGTTCGACGACCGCTTGTTCGCGGCGGCCACAGGCCAGGGGATCTGGGAGTTCGACCTGGCGCGGCTCCGCCGGGTGCGCGGCTCCGACGCCCACCGCCTGGCCGGGAGCCTCCGCC
>NZ_SSDO01000048.1:0-3420 GCF_004794395.1 Microbacterium sp. K41
CATCTCCCGCACGGCCTACGTGCAGGCGCTCGGCCTCTCGCGCGACGACGCCGCCCGCACGTACGCGCTCGTGTCGGCCGACGTGCCCGCGGCCCTGACCGCCGCGGCGGAGTTCTGGAACCGGCAGCTGCGGGCCGCGTTCGACTCCGCCGACACCGAGTTCTCGGGCGCCCTGCCGCTGCTCGACACCGCGTCCGAGCCGCTGCGGCGCCTGTACTGGTGGGCGGTGCTCGGGGTGATCTGGTTCCGCCGCGACTTCGCCGGCAACGTGCTCGGGCGGTCGTACGACACGCTGATGCCCAACTACTGGGGCACCACCACGTTCATCTGGGACTACAGCCTCAGCTCCGTCAGCCACGCCCTGCTCGACCCCGACGAGATGCGGGCGCAGGTGCGGCACTGGATCTCCCTCGACATCCACTCGCACTTCGGCACCTCCTCGCTCACGGGCGGCCCCGTCGGCCGCTGGTACTCGGTGAACGACTACGCCATGACCCGGCTCGTGCACGACTACGTGCGGTTCACCGGCGACGTGGCCTTCCTCGACGAGATCGTGGGGGATCAGACGGTCGCCCGGTCGGTGCGGGAGTGGGCGACGAACTGGAAGGAGTTACGGCGCGACACCGCGCTGGCCGACTACGGCGAGATCGACAACCTGCTGGAGTGCGTCAGCTCCTACACGCACGAGGTCGCGAGCCTCAACGCCGCGAACGTGTGGAGCATGCGCACGGCCGCCGACCTCGCCGCACTGCAGGGAGACGAGACCGCCGCGGCCGAGCTGCGCGCCGAGGCCGAGGCGCTGCTGCCCGCGGTGATCGAGCGGTATCTCCCCGGGACCGGTATCTTCGCCGCCGGGCAACCCGACGGCACGCTGCTGCCGGTGCGCCACTGCTACGACTTCAGCATCGTCGGCACCACCATCGCCGACGACCTGGCCCCGGGCGTGCGCGACGACATGGTCGCGTTCTTCCAGCGGGAGCTGCAGACCGACAACTGGATGCGGGCGCTCTCGCCCTGGGACCCCGACGCCAGCTACAGCCCGCGCCCCGACCACCAGTGGAACGGCGCCTACCCCGCCTGGCCCGCCGACGCCGGGCGCGCGCTCGCCGCCCTCGGAGCACCCGAGGTGCTGACGGCCTGGGTCGAGGGGCTCTCCCGCACCGCGAACCAGGGCCCGATGGGCCAGGCGCACTTCGTCGACGAGGCGGTGCCCGGCATCAACGGCGGCGCCCGCAAGGCCCCACCCCAGCTGCCGTACATCATCGACTGGGCGTGCTCGTCGTCGGGCGCCTGGATCGAGCTCGTGGTCGAGGCGCTGTTCGGGGTGTCGGTCGCCGCGGACGGCACGGTCCGGGCCGCCGGCTGCGTGGCCGCCCTCGACTCGCACGCCGTGCTGCGCGGCCTGCGCGTCGGCGAGCGCGCGTACGACATCGACGCGGCCGGAGGGATCACCCGCACCCCTGGCCGATGACGCCCTTCCTCTCGCTCCGCTCTCTCGAAAGCCCGCGCAACCGACGAGACGACAGGCCCCCAGCCGCACCACCCCCGCACCACCCGAACACGAAGGAGTGATCGATATGAGAAGACGCACGATCGCGGCAGCTCTCGCCGCCGCAGCCCTCGGCGCCGGAGCGCTGTTCGCCGCACCCGCGACGGCCGCCGTGCCCGCCGGCGGAGGACACGGCAGCAGCCCCGGCCAGTGCTCCCTGGTCGACAAGACGCTCACCGCCACCGCGAGCGTGAACCAGGGCCTCACCGACACGTTCACCACCTACGGCAACACGGGAGGCGAATGGACCGGCGGCGACAGCACCTACTCCCTGCCGCTCGGCAAGGGGAAGACCGGATGGTTCTTCTCCGACACATTCCTCGGCACCGTGAACCCCGACGGCTCGCGGCCCACCGACTCCCCCTTCGTGAACAACTCCGTGGTGGTGCAGGACCGCCGGGGGAACCTGACCACGATCACCGGCGGCACCCCCGACGACCCGGCCGGCATCATCCCGCCCGAGCCCGACGGCAAGTGGTACTGGATCGGCGACCCGACCCCCGGCCGCGACGGGACCGTGCAGGTGCCGCTGCTGCAGTTCGCGCGCACCGGCACCGGCCAGTGGGACTTCGCGTGGACCGCGAACCGGCTGGCCACGCTCGACGGGCAGACGCTGCAGCTCGAGTCGATCGACGACCTGCCCTCCGCGACGGGCATCAACTGGGGCTCGTGGACGCTGGAGGAGCGCGGCACGACGTACGTCTACGGCATCGCCGACCCGGGCGGGGTGCGCTCCGCCTACGTCGCCCGCGTGCAGGACCGCGACGGCCTCACGGGCACCTGGACCTACTGGAACGGCACCGGATGGTCGGCCGCCGAGACCGACGCGGTGCCCGTGGTGCCGTACGTCGCGAACGAGTTCAGCGTCGCTCCCTACCGCGACGGCTACCTGCTCGTGACGCAGGACACCTCGGAACTCTTCAGCACCCGCATCGTCGCGCGCACCTCGTGCACGCCGATCGGCCCGTTCACCGACCCGGTCGAGCTGTACCGCACGCCCGAGACCGGAGCGCTGGGCAGCTACGGCGACCCCGACGTGTTCACCTACAACGCGCACGAGCACCCGAACCTGCGCCAGGGCAACCGCATCCTGGTGTCGTACAACGTGAACACGTTCGACAACGTGGGCGACGTGTACGACGACGCCTCGATCTACCGCCCGCGGTTCATCGACGTGCAGCTCAAGGTCACCGGATGACCGACCGCACGGCGCTCCGGGGGCTCCTGGCCTCCGGGGCGCCGGTCACCTGGGTGTGCACGGGCGACTCGATCACGCACGGCCTCATCCACACCCGCGGCGCCAGGAACTACGTCGAGCACCTGCACGAGCTGATCCGGGGCGACCGCGGGCGCGTGCAGGACACCGTGATCAACACGGCCATCACGGGCTGGCGCGCCGACCTGATCCTCGACGACTTCGAGCGCCGCGTGGCCCACTGGCGGCCCGACGTGGTGACGCTCATGATCGGCACGAACGACTGCACCACGCAGTGGCTCGACCCCGTGATCGAGGTGTCCGCGTTCGCACGGTCGATCGCGGAGTTCGTACGACGCGTGCGCGACCTCGGCGCCGTGCCGGTGCTGCAGACCCCGCCCGCGGTCGACCTGCTCCATGCGCCCGACCGCGCCCGCATCGGCGACTTCGCGCAGGCGATCCGCGACGTCGCAGAAACCGAGGGCGTGATCCTGGTCGACCAGCACGCCGCCTTCACCGCGTTCTCCGCGGGCACCGGTCCGGGCAACGAGGACATGCCGTGGGGACTGCTCGACGACGCGTTCCACCCGAGCGCCGCCGGGCACGCCCTGCTCGCGCTCGGCCTCGCCGACGCCCTCGGCCTGTCCGACGCGGATGCCGCCGCGGGCACGGGCTC
>NZ_SSDO01000489.1:0-2757 GCF_004794395.1 Microbacterium sp. K41
GGTGTCGAGGCCCGGCGGCACGTCGAACGGCACGAGCGACACCAGCCGCAGGGAGACCTCGGCCGCCCCGGCGAGGGCGACGGCCTGGTCGAGCACGCCCTCCGCACCCGGACGCGTGCCGACCGCGACCGTGACGCGCGGGAGCACGTGGTCGTCCTGCTGCGCGAGCCCCGACGGCGCGAGGGCGACCGGGATCGGCGAGGAGTGCAGCAGCTCGGACGCGACGCTGCCGAGGCGGTGACGGCCGAAGAGGCCGCCGCCCGCGGTGCCGATCACGATCACGCTCGCGTCGAACTCCTCGCCCGCCGCGATGAGCCCCTCCGCGAACGACTCGGAGAAGCGCACGTGGCCGCTGCGCACCAGTTCCTGCGGGAGCCGCACGACCGCGTCCTGCAGCCACTTCCGTGCCTGCGTGCGGATCACGTCCTCATACGCGCGCTCCGGCGGGACGGCCGCGCTGCGGGTGCCCTCGGTGGGGAGCACGATCACCAGGTGCAGCGTCGCGCCGATGCTGCGGGCCAGCCGGGCGCCCAGCGCCGCAGCGTCCGCCCCCGCGTCCGTCGCCGTGTAGCCGACTACGACCGAGCCGGTCATCAGCCGATGCTCTCGGGAGCGCCGGCCTCGCGGCGGGCGTCGACGATGTTCGCCGCGACGAGGTGGCCCATGCGGATCGCCCCGTCGACGTGCTGGTAACCCGCTCCGGCCATGTCGCTGCAGGCGAAGTGGATCGGTCCGACCGGCGTGCGCAGGTCGGCGCCGTAGCGGTGCAGCCCGCCGAGGTCGAAGCTCGCGGCGTACGCGCCCCGCGTCCACTCCTCGCTGCCCCAGTCGCTCTCGTAGTACACGACCGGGTTCTTGGCCTCCGGGCCGTAGTAGTGCGACAGCGACTCGAGGATGCGCTCCTTGCGCTCCTCGGCCGACAGCTCGAACACGCCGTCGGCGTTGGCATCGGAGACGAAGCCGACCAGGGTGCCGCGCTCGTCGCCGTGGTTGGTGTTGTCGTACGCCTCGTGCGAGAGCTCGTACGGGCTGAACGCCGTGCCGCTCAGGCCCTGCTCGCGCCAGAACGGCCGGTCGTAGACGGCGTGCACCTTGATGACGAAGCCCATCGACAGGTGCTGGTGCAGCTGGTGCTGGCGACGCGGCAGCGGCGGGACGAAGGAGATGCGGTTGTAGAGGATGGGGGCGTGCGCGAGGATCGCGTACCGTGCGCGGACCGTGAGGTCGTCGGTGGTCGCCACGACCCCGTCATCCGACCACTCCAGGCTGCGGACGGGCTGGTTCAGCAGCACGTCCTCCCCCAGGCGCTCGGCGAGACGCAGCGGCACCTGCTGCAGGCCTCCGACCACGCGCTTGTCGAGGATGAAGTCGGCGTCAACGAGGTTCGAGTAGGAGCCGGCGGAGGCCGCCATGAGCAGCGACTGCAGCAGCGAGAAGGAGTGCGTCGGCTTGGTCAGCATCGCCGAGCCGGTAGCGAAGGCGAGGTTGCGTACGGCCTCGTCGTCGTCGGTCTGCGAGCGCAGCCAGGCGTCCCACGAGATGGAGTCCCACTCCGCCGCGTTCGGGTGCTCCCACGGCTTGTCCGGGTCGATCTCGGCCACCAGGGCGTCGAGGATGCCGGTGATGCGGGCGATCACGGCCTCGGTCTCCGGCGACACCGGGAACATCTCGCCCGTGAAGCGGTGCGCCTGACCGTCGGGGCCGACGTAGACGCTGTCGCCCTCGCGGTAGCGGCTGTAGGTCTCGAGCCCGAGCTCCTCGATCGCGTCCTTCAGGGCGTCCTGGTCGGGCGACACCCACTGGCCGCCGATCTCGAGCATGGCGCCGTCGATCACGTCGGTCCACAGCCGGCCGCCCACGCGGTCGCGGGCCTCCAGCACGGCGACCGACAGGCCGGCCTTGCGCAGATCGTTGGCGGCCGTGAGCCCTGCGGCTCCGGCGCCGACGATCAGCACGTCGCGAGTGATCTCAGCCATCTGCAACTCCTTCGTCGTCGGGGGATGTGGGGGATGAAGTACCGGCCGCGTCCCGAAATCCCCCGATCCGGGGACGCGGCCGGACAGCGGGGTCAGGCCGAGGCGAGCGCCTGCGCGACGACGTCGAGGCCCTCGTTCAGCAGCTCGTCGCCGATCGACAGCGGCGGCAGGAAGCGGATGACGTTGCCGTAGGTGCCGCACGTGAGCACGATCACGCCCTGCGCGATGCAGGCCTTCGCGACCGCGGCGGTGAGCGCGGCGTCGGGGGCCTTGGTCTCGGGGTCGACGAACTCTGCTGCGACCATCGCGCCGTGTCCGCGCACGTCGCCGATGCGGGCGTCGTCGGACTGCAGCGCGGTGAGGCGGCCGATGAGGATCTCGCCGATCTCGCGGGCGCGCTCGATCACGCCGTCGTTCTCGAACACGTCGATCGCGGCGAGGGCCGCGGCGCACGCGATCGGGTTGCCGCCGTAGGTGCCGCCGAGGCCGCCCGAGTGCGAGGCGTCCATGATCTCGGCGCGACCGGTGACCGCGGCCAGCGGCAGGCCGCCCGCAATGCCCTTGGCCGTGGTGATGAGGTCGGGCTCGATGCCGAAGATCTCGCTGGCGAACATGTGGCCCGTGCGGGCGAAGCCGGTCTGCACCTCGTCGGCGATGAACACCACGCCGTTCGCGCGGCACCACTCGACGATCGCGGGGAGGAAGCCCTCGGCGGGGACGATGAAGCCGCCCTCGCCCTGGATCGGCTCGATGACGACGGCGGCGAGGTTGTCCGCGCCGA
>NZ_SSDO01000490.1:0-14295 GCF_004794395.1 Microbacterium sp. K41
CGACGCCGGGGCGTCCGGGCCGGAACCGTCGTCGCCCGTGCCGCCGTCGCCCCGCCGTGCGCGGCGCCGCTCCTTCGCGCCCTCGACGAGGTTGTACAGCGTCGGCAGCACGATGAGCGTGAGCACGGTCGAGGAGATGAGTCCGCCGATCACGACGATCGCGAGCGGCTGCGAGATGAACCCGCCGTGACCCGTGATGCCGAGCGCCATCGGCGTCAGCGCGAGGATCGTGGCGAGCGCGGTCATCAGGATGGGGCGCAGACGCTTCTCGCCTCCCGCCATCACCGCGTCAGCGGTCGACAGCCCCTTCTCTCGGTACTGGTTGACGAGGTCGACCAGCACGATCGCGTTCGTGACCACGATGCCGATCAGCATCAGCACGCCGATCAGCGAGGCCACGCCCAGGGGCACGCCCGTCACGATCTGCAGCAGGATGGCGCCGGTCGCCGCGAACGGCACCGACACGAGCAGCAGCAGCGGCTGGCGCAGCGACTTGAAGGTCGCGACCATCACCACGTACACGATCAGGATGGCCGCGAGCATCGCGAGACCCAGCTGCGAGAACGAGTCGGCCTGCTGCGAGGCGACACCGCCGACCTCGGCCGAAGCACCGTCGGGCAGGTCGACCGCGGCGATGGCGGCGCTCACCGACTGCGTGGCCACCGCGAGGTTGTCCGACGCGGGCGGGACCGTGACCGTCGCGGTCCGGCGGCCCTGCTCGGTTGTGATCGAGGTGGGGCCGTTGCGCTGCTGGACGGTCGCGATGTCCTGCAGGGGCACGATGCCCGCGGCGGTCGGGATGGCGAGCTGCTGCAGCGCCTCCACGGTCGTCGGCGGCGCGGGGTTCACGAGGTACACCGTGAGAGCGGTGTCGTCGATCTCGACCGACCCGATCTGCTGCGGGCGCATGGTGTTCGACACGATCGAGCCCACCGCGACCTCCGACAGCCCGACCTGGGCCGCGGCCTCCCGGTCGACCACGACCGCGATGTAGGGCAGCGCCTCGGCGAGGTTGTCGGTCACCTGGCCGATGCCGTCGCGCCCGTCGAGCTCCTCCACCAGCGCCGAGGTGGCGGTGGCGAGGTCGTCGCCGTTCGAGGCGGTGACGGTGATCTCGATGTCGCTGGAGCCGAAGCCGGCGGAGGAGGCCACGGTGACGTCTCCGACCTCGTCGCCGAGGCCGTCGATCGCGTCCTGCACCTCGGCGCGCAGCTTCTCCTGGTCGGCGTCGCCGTCGGTGAGCACCGAGTAGGTGATGCCGGCGCCGCCGGAGAAGGCGTCGCGCAGGGCGGAGCCGCTCGACCCGATCGAGGCCTGCACGTGCTCGATGCCGTCGATGTCGAGCAGCGCCTCCTCCACGGGCGCTGCCGCGTCGGACTTGGCCTCCAGGCTCGCGGTCGGCCCGAGATCCTGCGTCACCGTCATGGTGTTCTGCCCGGAGTCGCTGAGGAAGTTCACCTTCATGAGCGGGGCCGCGGCGAGCGTCGCGCCGAGCACGACCACCGCGAGGACCACCGTGAGTCCGGAATGCTTCAGCGTCCAGCCGAGGATCGGCCGGTAGCCGCGCTGCAGCGCCGTCGGCGGCGCGTCGGGGTGCTCGGGGTCGATCGCGTTCCCGTGCTCGTCGAGCAGCGGCTTGCCGGGCTTGAGGAACCAGTACGCGAGCACCGGCACGATCGTGAGCGCGACGAGCAGCGACGCCACCATCGCGATCGTCACGGTCATCGCGAACGGCCGGAACAGCTCGCCGACCATGTCGCCGACGAACACGATCGGCAGGAACACCGCCACGGTCGTGATCGTCGACGCGGTGATCGCCGCGGCGACCTCTCGCACCGCGAGCCGGATCGCATCGCCCTTGTCGGCGTCGCCGACGTAGTGCCTCTTGATGTTCTCGATCACCACGATCGAGTCGTCGACCACACGGCCGATCGCGATCGTCAGCGCCCCGAGGGTCAGCACGTTGAGCGAGTAGCCGAACGCCTGCAGCCCGATGAACGTGATGAGCACGGAGGTCGGGATCGAGATCGCCGTGACCAGGGTCGAGCGCACCGAGAGCAGGAACACGAGGATCACGAGCACGGCCATCACGAGGCCGAGCAGGCCCTCGGTGGCGAGCGTGTCGATGGACTGCACGATGAACGGCGCCTGGTCGAACACGACCGTGAACTCCGCGTCGGGCAGTGCCTTGCCGATCTCGTCGAGCGCGGCGATCACGCCCTGCGACACCTCGACCGTGTTGGCGGCGGGCAGCTTGGTGATCGAGATCGACAGCGCATCCTTCCCGTCCACGCGGGAGATCGAGGTGACCGGGTCGGACGCCTGGGTGACGGTCGCGACGTCGCCGATCGTGAGGGAGGTGCCGACGAGGGGCAGCGCGGCGATCTCGTCGACCGAGGTGATCTTGGCCCCGGTCTGCACGGTCAGCGTCTCGCCGTTCTCGGTGATGTCACCACCGGGGAACAGCGTGCCGTTCTGCTGCAGGGCCGAGCTGATCGCCTGCGTGCTCTGCCCCTCCGCGGCCAGGCGGCCCACGTCGGGTGTGATGGTGATGCGCTGGCCGACCCCGCCGACGATCTCGGCCGCGTTGACGCCGTCCACGTCCTCCAGGTCGGGGATGGCGACGCTCTCGAGCTGGGCCTGCGCGTTGTCGGCGTCGTCGAAGCTGGTCACGGCCACCTGGATCACCGGGAAGTCGTCGATCGACACCGACAGCACCTGCGGCGTGACGTCCTCCGGCAGCTGCGAGGAGATGCGGTTGATCGCCTGCTGGATCTTCTGTTCGGCCGTGGCGAGGTTCGTCCCGTACGCGAACATCGCCTGCACGATCGACGCATTGGTCGTGCTGGTCGCGGTGGTCGACTCCAGGTCGGGCACGCCCTGGATCGCGGACTCGATCGGGGTGGAGACGTCGTTCTCGACCACCTCGGGCGAGGCGCCGGGGTACGTCGTCATGACCACGAGCGCGGGCAGCTCGAGCGAGGGGATCAGCTCCTGCTTGAGGTTGGTGAGCGCGAGCCCGCCGAACACGGCCGCGACGATCGTCACGAGCGCGATGAGGGCGCGGTTCTTCAGGCTGAGGATGGCGAGTTTCGACAAGGCGTGTTCCTCGGTGTCAGGGGGTGGCTGTCGCAGCGGAGGGGGTGGAGAGGGGATCTCCGAGGATCCGCGCCAGTGCGGTCTCGAGGAAGGACTGATCGAGGCGGTCGTCGCGGATGTGCGTGCTCCACATGACCCCGTCGATGAAGATCATCGCCGCTTTGGCGCGGTCGGCGCCATAGGTCGGCTCGAGCAGGTCGACCAGGCGGTCCGACAGGTGGCGGGCGAGTTCGCGCAGTCGCGGGTCGTGCACGGCCGCGGTGACCACGGCGCGGTCGGCCTGCACGGCGTGGCCGTCTTCGGCGCTCCGGCACACGAGGGCCGCGATCACCCCGGGCCCCGCTCCCTGCTCGGCGAGGGTCTGCCGCACGCCGTCGAGCCGGGACTCGATCTCGTCGGCGAGGGCGCGGAACGCGGCGCCGCGGAGGTCGTCGAGCGTGGCGAAGTACTGCGTCGTGGCGCCGAGCGGCACCCCCGCCCTGGCGGCGACCATGCGGTGCGTGATGGCCTCGGCGCCGACCTCGACGATCAGCTCGGCCGCGGCGGTCACGATCTCCCGGCGGCGCGCTTCGGGGTCGCGCCGTCGACGCCCGCTCTCCGCCATCCCGCACCTCCCGAACACCCGTACATGTACGTTTGTACATTCGCTCGGGTGTGAGGAGCCTGAGAGCCGCGGCTCCGCGTCGGCTCAGGCCGCGGCGGTCTCGACCTGTCCGCGCTCGAAGTAGGCCACGAGGTCGGGGTCGAGCGGCGGCACTGCGATCGCCGAGCCGTCTCCGCGCAGCGACGCGGTCGCGAGGATCCCGGCCGCCACGGCCTCGCGCGCTGCGACGGGCGAGGTCGCGGTGAGCCCGCCGTGTCGCACGAACCGGAGGAACTCGGCGACGAGCAGGGCGTCCGCCCCGTCGTGACCCGCGTCCGGCACCTCCGGCACGATGAAGGTCTCGTCGGCCGGGGCCGCGCCCGCGTGCCGCCGGTTCCACAGCCGCACCTCGCTGCCGGCCACGTCGCCGAGGTTCTCGATGCGGCCCTCGGTGCCGATCACCGTGTAGTTGCGCCAGTAGTCCGGCGTGAAGTGGCACTGCTGGTACGACGCGAGGATCCCGCCCTCGAGCTGCAGGTTCACCATCGAGATGTCCTCCACGTCGACCACGGGGTGCAGCCCGGTGAGCGCCGTGGGCGGCCAGTTGTCCATGCTGAACCAGTCGGGCATCCGCTCCCCCGTGCGGTCGCGGCGGTCGGTGATGTCGCCGTACACGCTCAGCCCGCCCATCGCCGCGACCCGCTCCGTGTAGGCGCCGGCGAGCCAGTGGATGATGTCGAGGTCGTGGGCGCCCTTCTGCAGCAGCAGCCCGGTGGTGCGGCTGCGGTCGGCGTGCCAGTCCTTGAAGTAGAAGTCCCCGCCGTGGCCGACGAAGTGCCGCACCCACACGGCCTTGACCTGGCCGATGCGCCCCTGCCGGATCAGGTCGCGCATCAGGGTGATCACGGGCATGTGACGCATGTTGTGCCCGATGTAGAGACGAGTGCCGGTGCGCCGCGCGGTGGCGAGCATGCGGTCGGCGTCGGCGAGGTCGATCGCGAGCGGCTTCTCGCAGAACACGGGCACCCCGGCCTCCAGCGCCCGGATCGTCAGAGCGGCGTGGGTGTCGTCCGGTGTGAGCACCATGACCGCGTCGACGCCCGAGGCGAGCAGGTCGTCGAGCGAGTCGGTGATGAGGGCGTCGGGCACGAGCGCGCGGGCGTCGTCCCTGGCGCGGGGCGAGAGGTCGCACACCGCCGTGATGCGGGAGCCGTGACCCGGGCGGTGCACCTCCTCGTGGAGGGTGGAGCGCGCGCCGAAGCCGATGATGCCGATGTGGAGGTCCAACAGAAGTCCTTCGTGAAAGTCGATGCAGAGAGGGGTCGCGGCTCAGCGGGCGCGCGGGGCGGGGGCGTCGAGGTCGGTCGAGCCGCCGGGGACGAGCGACCACGGGAACTCGTGCAGGGTTCCCGGCGACGGATCGCTCTCGAGGGCGCGGTCGACGATGATGCGCGCCTGCCGCTCGTAGAAGTCGGTGGGGCCGACCGTGGTCAGCGTCGGGGCGATGAGCCGGGCGTCGGGGGTGTTGCCGACGCCGATCACCGCGACGTCGTGCGGCACCCGCAGCCCGAGCATGTGGGCGGCGTTGATGGCGGCGATCGCGGCGAAGTCGGTCGTGGCGTAGACGGCGTCCGGGCGATCGTCCCGCGACAGCAGCTCGATGGCCGCGGTGAACGCGCTCGCCTGGGTCTCCGCGTAGGTCACGGTCCACTCCGGCGTGCGCTCGATCCCGGCCGCCGCGAGCTTCTCGACGTAGGGCGTGTACCGCGTCACCTGCGTCCCCGCGAGGCGCACGGCCCCCTCCGCGGCGATGCAGCCGATGGCGGTGTGCCGTTCCAGGAGGTGGTCCATCGCGAGCTCGCACCCGGGGATCGCGTCGGAGCGGATCACGTCGAAGCCGTCCGGCTCCAGGTGCTCCGAGAACACGACGAGCCGCTGTCCGCGCTTGACGAGGTCGCCCAGCCGCCGGGCGTCCTCCTCGTCCAGGCCCACCCCGTCGAGGTAGGCCACGTCGCTCTCCACGCGGTCGAGCGCGGCGTGCCAGTCGCCGTCGGCGAGGATCAGCGTGGTCAGGCCGTGCTTGTTGGCCTCGGCGTTCACGGCGTCGGCCACCGCGAGCGACCACGGGTCGCTGAGCATGTGCAGGGAGAGCTGCACCATGCCGCTGCGCCCGGTGCGGATGGCCCGCGCCGCGGTGTTCGGGCGGTAGTTCAGCTCCTCCGCCGCGGCGAGCACCCGGGCGGCCGTGGCCTCGGCGACACCGGCGCCGCTGGCACCCGCCCGTCCGGAGAACACGTAGGACACGGTCGCGGTCGATACCCCGGCGCGCTCGGCGACCATCCGCAGGGTCGGGCGGCGGGCCGGGACGTGTTCACGCTGTGCCATGACTCAGCCCTTCGTCCCGCTGAACGCGATGCCCTGGATGAACTGCCGCTGCAGGATCATGAAGGTCACCAGCATGGGCAGCGTCGCGAGCAGGGCGCCCGCCATCAGCACCGGGTAGTCGGTGCCGTGGATGCCGACGAGCTGGGAGAGCCCCACCGACAGCGGCATCTTCGCGGGGTCGGTGGTCACGATCAGCGGCCACAGCAGATCGTTCCAGGACCACAGCACGGTGAACACCACAAGTGCGATGATGCCAGGCTTCGCGAGCGGAACCATGATCCGCCAGAAGGTCTGCCACGGATTCGCGCCGTCGATGCGCGCCGCCTCCTCCAGCTCGGCGGGCATCGACAGGAAGAACTGCCGCATCAGGAAGGTGCCGAAGGCGCTGAAGATGCCGGGCACGATGAGCGCCTGGAGCGTGTTGAGCCAGCCGAGCGACTGGATGATCTCGTACTGCGGCAGCAGGTAGAGCTGCGACGGCACCATCAGCACCGACAGGAACACGACGAACAGCGCGTTGCGGCCGGGGAACGGGATGCGCGCGAAGGCGTAGCCGGCCATGGTGCACAGCGCGACCTGCCCCACGGTGCGGCCGACCGTCAGCAGCACCGAGTTGAGGAACATCTGGCCGAACGGCATCGAGTCGAACACCTCGGCGAAGTTCGTGAAGACCCACTCGCGCGGCAGGAACGAGGGCGGCACCTGCACCGAGTCGGACAGCGTCTTGAACGACGTCAGCAGCTGCCAGACGAACGGGAACACCATGAGCACGGCGCCGAGGATCAGCACCACGTGCACGATCCACAGCCCGCGGTTGCGGGGGCGTCCGGCGCCGCGCGAGCGCGTGGACGGGGCGCCGACCACGGCCCGGGTGTCGAGGGAGACGTCACTCATAGTGCACCCACTTCTTCTGGAGCCGGAACTGCACGATGGTCAGCACGAGGATGATGAGCAGCAGCAGGAACGCGACGGCGGCCGCGTAGCCGCGGTCGTTGTCGAGGAATCCCGCTTCGTAGAACAGGTAGACGACCGTGCGGGTGTTCGGCATCGCGGGGTTGCTGCGGCCGAGCATCATGTAGACGAGGTCGAACACCTGGAGCGCGCCGATCACGCTGATCACGCTCACGAAGAAGATCGACGGCGACAGCAGCGGGATGGTGATCGAGAAGAACTTCCGCACGGGTCCGGCGCCGTCGAGGTCGGCCGCCTCCATGATCGTGTCGGGGATGCCCTGCAGCCCGGCGAGGAAGATGACGATGTTGGTTCCGAGTCCGGCCCAGATGCCGACCACGGCGATCGCGACGAGCGCGGTGTTCGCGTCGGTCAGCCAGCTGCGTCCCTCGATGCCCACCGCGGCGAGCGCGGCGTTGAGCACGCCGTAGTCGCCGTTGTAGATCATGCGCCACACCAGCGCGATGGCGGCGGGCATGGTCACGACGGGGATGAAGTAGAGCGTGCGGTAGGCGCTGCGCCCCTTCAGGCCGGTGGTGTTGAGCAGGGCGGCGATGCCGACGGCGATCGGGATGCCGATCAGGGCGATCACGGTGTAGACGGCGGTGTTGCGCAGCGCGCCGAGCAGCTCGGGGTCCTGGAGGAGTCGCGCGTAGTTGTCGAAGCCGATCCACTCGGAGCCGCCGAACGGGCCCGACTTGGTGAACGAGATGATGAGCGTGCGCACGGTCGGCCACAGGTAGAACACGGCCAGGCCGAGGGCGGTGGGGCCGAGGAACACCAGGGCCCACCAGGGCGAGGCGCCGGGGGTGCGGCGCCGGCGGCGGACACCGGAGGGACGGGCCTCCGGCGTCCGCTCGGCCGTCGGCGCGACCGCGCGGGGCGCGATGACGGTCATGCGCTCACTCCTGCTCGGCGTCCAGCGCGGTCTGCATCTGTGCGGCGAGGTCCTTCAGGCCGTCCTTCGGGGTGACGGCACCCGACCACACCTGCGACAGCACCTCGCTCTCGATGTTGGTCCACGCCGAGGTGTTCTTCGACACGGGGTAGGGCACGGCGGTGTCGAGCGCGTCGATGTACACCTGGAGGTCGTACTGCGGGAGGGCGTCGACCCAGGCCTGCTGGGTGCCGTTGAACGCGGGGATCACGGTGCCGGTCTCGGCCTGGATCTTCGCGGCCTGCTCCCCGCTGGCGAAGGCGGCGAAGTCCTGGGCGGCGTCGAGGTGCGGGCTCTTGGCGTTGGCGACGTTGCCGACGCCGTGGATCACGCTCTGGTTGCCCTCGGGCCCAGCCGGCAGCGGGGCGACGTCGACCGTGCCGCCGATGTCGGCGTTGTCGGCGTAGGCGATGGCGGCCCAGGAGCCGTTCTGGAACATGGCGACCTTGCCGGAGAGGAAGAAGTCCTCCGGGTTGGTGTCGGTCATCTGCTGCGCGGTGGGTGAGGACCCGTCCGCGATGAGGTTCGTCCACAGCTCGATGCCCTCCAGCGCCTCGGGCGAGCCGTAGCCGCTCTCGGTCCCGTCGGCGGAGATGACCTCGCCGCCGGCCTGGGCGATCGAGTTGTAGAAGTTCTCCTGGCCGTACTGGCTGGCGGCGATGCCGTACTGGCCCGTGGCGGGGTCGGTGAGCTTCGCGGCCGCGGCGGTGAAGTCGTCCCACGTCCAGCCGGCGCTGGGATACTCCACGCCCGCGGCGTCGAACAGCGCCTTGTTGTACCAGAGGGCGACGGTGTCGAAGTCCTTCGGGGCGCCGTAGAGCTTTCCGTCGTAGGTGTACAGGTCGACGAGGCCCTGCGGGTAGTCGGAGGCGTCGACCCCGTCGAGCGGGGCGAGCTGGCCGTTGGAGGCGTAGAGCTGGAAGTTGGGGCCGTTCATCCAGAAGACGTCGGCGGCGGATCCTCCGGTGACGGCGGTCTGGAGCTTGGTGAAGTACTCCTTGTAGGGCGTGACCTGGATCTCGATCGTGACGTTCGGGTGCTCCTCGGTGTAGGCGGCGGCGATGTCCTCCATGGCCGGCTTCTGGTTCTCGTCCCAGATGGCGTAGCTGAGGGTGATGTCGCCGTCGGACGACTCCCCGGTGGCGGAGGAGGAGCAGGCCGACAGCGCGAGGACGGCGGCCGCCGAGGCGGCGAGGGCGCCGAGGGCGCGACGGGTGGTGCGGGGCATCGAGGTCTCCTTTGACGGGTGCACGAGCGGGTGGAAAGCAGTGTTAACCGTTTAGCGTTAAACGATTAGCACGAGAGTAGCGGCGGCCACCGACCCTCCGCAAGGGCGGATCAGAGAAGCGCGCCGAGGCCCAGGCCGAGCACGGCCGCGAGCAGCCCGAGCAGCAGCATGCCGACCGCGTCGAACACCGCCGCAGGCTTCGCGCCGTCGCGCCACAGGGCCACCGCGTCGAGCATGGCCGTGCTGAACGTGGTGTAGCCGCCCAGCAGCCCCGCCCCCAGCACGAACGCCTGCTCGGGCAGCGCGGACGTCACGAGGCCGAGCGCGAACGACCCGCTCAGGTTCACCGCCAGGATGCCCCACGGGAAGCGGCGCCCCGCGAGCCGTGCCACCCCGAGGTCGAGCAGGTAGCGCAGCACCGCACCGACGCCGCCCGCGAGCGCCGCCGCGAGGAACAGCAGCGGGCTCACGACGCCCCTCCCCGCCGGGGTCGTCCGAGCCGCAGGCCGAGCGCGGCGGCAGCGAGCCCGAGCACCAGGCTCCCGGCGGCGTACGCGACCGCGAGCAGCGGGGCCGTGTCCCACAGCGCGACCGTCCCGGTCATGAAGGCGCTGTAGGTCGTGAAGCCGCCCAGCACCCCGGTGCCGAGCAGCAGCCGCAGGTCGGCCGAGGCGGGGAGCCGTGCCGCCACCACCCCGATCAGCAGCGCCCCGAGGAGGTTGGCGAGCAGCACCGCGAGCGGGAATCCCCCGGGGTCGGGCAGCGCGAGGCCGAGAGCCAGCCGCGCCGCCGTGCCGACCGTGCCGCCCAGGGCGACGAGCAGCACGCGGCGGAGGTTCACGTTGGCCACTGTACTGCCGCATGACAGCGCGACCGTCCGTTGTCAAGCCGCTGGGAGCCCGGCCGCCGCCGTCGTTCACTGGTCGCATGATGCCTCTCTGGAAGGTCGACCAGGCCGCGCCCCTCGGCACCCCCTTCGACCCGGGTGCACGGCACGACGTGATCATCGTCGGCGCGGGACTCACCGGGCTCTCCACCGCGGTCATGCTCACGCGCGCCGGTCTCGATGTCGCGGTGCTCGAGTCGGGCGCGATCGCCGAACTGGCGTCCGGCGGGAACACCGGCAAGCTGTCGCTGCTGCAGGGGAAGCAGCTCGCCACGATCCGGCAGCACCACAGCGCCTCGCTCGTGCAGGCCTACGTCGACGCGAACCGCGCCGGCATGGACTGGCTCACGGGCTTCGCCGACAGCGCCGGGGTGTCGTACACGCAGCGCACCGACCACACCTACGCGCAGAGCGCCGAGGGCATGGAGTCGGTGCGCGACCAGCACGCCGCAGCCCGCGAGGCCGGACTTCCGACGCGGCTGCTCACACCGCACGAGCTGTCCACGCCGTTCCCGGTCGCGGGCGCGGTCGCTCTCGACCACCAGGTCACGATCGACCCGGTCGCCGTGGCCGACGCCCTGACGAAGGAGTTCGTGGCGAACGGCGGCACCCTCCACACGGGCGTCCGGGTCACCGGGGCGCATGCCCTCCCCGACCCGCGGGTCGAGACCGCCGCCGGGCCGATGTTCGCGGAGCACATCGTCCTCGCCACCGGAACCCCGATCCTGGACCGAGGTCTGTACTTCTCCAAGGTGGCCGGGATGCGCTCCTACTGCGTATCGTTCTGGGTCTCCGGGGGCGTGCCGGAGGGCACGTTCATCTCGGCGGACAGTCCCACGCGGTCGATCCGGCCGGTGTCGCACGCCGACGGCCCCGGGGGCACGGCGCAGCTCGTCGTGGGCGGCAACGGCCACCCGGTGGGGCGCTCGGACGGCGAGACCGCGGCCATCGACGACCTCGTGTCGTGGACGCGGCTGCACTTCCCCGACGCGGAGGAGACGCATCGCTGGTCGGCGCAGGACTACCAGTCGCACAACCTCATCCCGTTCGTGGGGGCGCTGCCCCGCGGACTCGGCCGCATCCGGTTCGCGACGGGGTACGCCAAGTGGGGGCTGTCGAACGCCCCGGCCGCGGCGCTGCGGCTCACCGAGGAGGTCATCGGCACGAAGCGCAGCGAGCGTCCGTCGTGGATGATCCGCATCGGCACGCGGCTGACCGTTCCCGCCGATCTGGCGCGGGGCGCGGTCGAGGGTGCCAAGGTGGCCGCGGCGGCGACCAAGGGCTGGGTGGATGCGGAGGCCACGCCCGTGCCGGTGCCGCAGCCGGCGGAGGGCGAGGGCGTCGTGGCGAACCGGGGCGGGCGACCCGTGGCGATCTCGACGGTCGACGGCGTCACCCGTGCAGTGAGCGCCGTGTGCACGCACCTCGGCGGGGTGCTCGACTGGAACGACGCGGAGTGCACGTGGGACTGCCCGCTGCACGCCTCCCGCTTCGCCGCGGACGGCACGCGCATCGAGGGGCCGGCGCTGGAGGACCTGCGGTCGTTCCCGCGCACGACCGAGCCCTGAGCCTCAGCGGGTAGAACCTCACGAGGTCTCTCCCGCGGTGCTATCCGGCCCCGTCCAGGGTGCGGCATTCGCGGCCCGGGGTGGTATCGTCTCGCCTCGTAAGGTGCAGCGGCTTCCAGCCGTGTCGGGACTTCCGGCCAGCACGGCGCTCCACCCCGGAGCGTCTGAACCTCTCATCAGAGAGCTGTTTGCTGTGCGTGAAAACACTTACCCTTCCCCTCTCGCTCGTTGGCTGATCTTCGCCGTCGTGCTCGTTGCAGACGTCATCGACCTTCTGAGCTCAACCGTCACGAACATCGCCACGCCTTCGATCCTGGAAGCGTTCGGCGCTCCGGACTGGCTGGCTCCCTGGCTGGGCGCGTCCTATGCGCTCGCCCTCGGCTCCATGCTGGTTCTCGGCGCCCGTCTGGGCGACCGGCACGGAGCTCGTCGGGTGTTCCTGATCGGCCTGTGCGGCTTCGGGGCGGCATCCGCCCTGTGCGCGTTCGCCCCCACCGCCGGCACGCTCGTGTTGTTCCGCGTCATCCAAGGCGCGTTCGGTGCACTGATGATCCCGCAGGGCTTCACGCTCCTGCTGCGCTCCTTCCCGCGAGACAAACTCGGTCCCGTCTTCGGACTGTTCGGCCCGCTCATGGCTGTCAGCTCGATCAGTGGTCCCGTCCTCGCCGGACTCGTCATCTCAGCCGACCCCCTCGGCCTTGGCTGGCGTGCCGTGTTCGTCGTGAACGTTCTCGTCGCGGCCGCCCTGCTCGTGCTTGCCATCCGCACGTTGCCCCGAATCGAGGCCGATGCGGCGGTCACGCTCGATCCTCTGGCGGTGATCCTCCTCAGCGTCGGGCTGCTCGGCGTCCTCGGCGCGCTGACCCTGCTCCAGGCGCCGCTCACGCCGTGGTGGCCTGTTCTCCTGGGCGCGCTCGGGATCGCCGCACTGGCCGCGTTCGTGGCCCAACAGCGTCGAGCACGGCACCCGCTGCTCGCGCCGTCACTCTTCCGCAAGCGATCCTTCACCGCGGGGGTCGTCGTGGGCGTCGGGTTCTTCGCCGTCACCGCGGGAGTGCTGTTCGCCACGACGCTCTATCTGCAAATCGGACTCGGCCTGGCCGTGCTTCCCGCAGCAGCTATCGTCGCGGCCGCGTCAGTCGGGATCATCGCCGCGTCCTTCTCCACGCGTGCGCTCATCCCCAAGCTCGGTCGACGTCTCCTGCTCATCGGCCTGGTGCTGCTCCTCGTCGGAGTCAGCGGCTACCTCGCGGTCATCGCCCTCGCCAGCGGCTCGCCGTGGCTGGTGGCGATCCCGCTGTTCATCTGCGGTCTGGGGATGGGATGCGGGTTCGGAACCGTGTTCGCCGTCGCACTGGGCAACGTCGACGACTCCGAAACCGGGAGTGCCAGCGGAGCGCTGAATGCCGCGCAGCAGATCGCGACCGCGATCGGTGCTGCCGTCATCTCGATCAGCTACCTCGGCGCAGCCGGGGGCACCTCACCACAAGCCGGGCTCTTGGTCTGCTTGTTCATCGTGCTCGTCTGCACCGCGCTTTCGCTGCTCACCCTCCCCCTGCTGCCACGCCGTGCAGCTGACACCCACTGAAAGCACCAGCTGGCCGGCCGCGGCGAACAGCGCGGCCGGCCAGTGTCCCGAAACCATCACGCACCGAGACAGGCCCGAAAGCACTCCCCGACTTTCGCCGCCACCCGATCCGGCCCGCGCGAACGCGTCAGCGCAGCGGCTCGTCCCACCCCTGCTGCGGGGTGTCGCAGCTCTCGCGGAACACGTACTGCGACGCGAGCTTGCGCTGGCTGCTCGACCAGTCGATCGCCGGGCGCCGCTGCTCCGGCGGCAGGTACCCCAGCCGGTACACGGCCATGAGCTCCAGGTCGTCGGGCACGCGCAGCAGTGACACGATCTCGTCCCAGCGCCCCGGCACCTCCATCGGGAAGGAGATGAACTGGATGCCCATCCCGAGCTCGACCGTGGTGAGCCACACGTTCTCCATCGCGGCCCCCATGCTGAACACGGAGTAGAACGACGACAGCTGTCCCGGCCGGTATTCGCTGCGGTCGAGCATCACCCCGAGCAGCAGCGGCGACCCTGCTACGAGCTTGCGGTTCTCCGAGCCCAGCGTCTTCGGCACCCCGAACGTGTTCATGAGCGTCTGGCCCCGCTTCGTGAACACCTGCGAGGTGAACGGCCGCAGCGGAGCGGGGAGCTTGTCGAACAGCATCCCGCTGCGCTTCTGCTCCATCTCCTCCTCGCTGAACCGGAAGTACGGCTTGTAGCGCTCGAAGAAGGTGCCGTTCGACATCGCCTCGGTCATGCTCTCGCCCGAGATGCGCGCGATCTGCTCGATGGTGTCGCGGTTCTCGATCACCACGAAGCGCCACGGCTGGCTGTTCAGCTGCGACGGCGCCCGCCCTGCCGCCTCCAGCAGGATGCGCTGGTGCTCCTCCGACACGGGGTCGGGCAGGAACGGACCGTTGGTGGTCTTGCGGCGGCGGATGGCGTCGAGGAGTTCCATGCGTTCACTTCCGGTCGGCGGAGCGGGAAAGCAGCAGTCCCGCGAGGACGAAGGGCGCGGCGGCCAGCGCCACGAGCGGGTGGCGGCGCGTGTGCGTGCCGAGGTACGGGATCGCGGCGAGCGGCGCGGCCGCGGGGAGCAG
>NZ_SSDO01000491.1:0-15822 GCF_004794395.1 Microbacterium sp. K41
CCCGCGGGGTCGCATCGTCGGCAGAGGCCGCCCCCGCGCGTCCGCGTCGCCGGCTGTTCGGGCGACGGCCGCGCTGATCCGTGTCGGGGCGTGTCCGCCCTCGACACCGTGGGGGACCCCCGTCATAGGCTGGAGCGCATGACCGACGCGCTTCCCGTGGGCCTCGCCCTCGACGAGTTCAGCCCCGACATCCGCCCGCAGGACGACCTGTACCGTCACGTGAACGGCGCCTGGATCTCCCGCACCGAGATCCCCGGCGACAAGGCGCGCTGGGGCTCCTTCCACCTGCTGGCCGAGCAGGCGGAGAAAGACGTCCGCACGATCATCGAGGAGTCGCAGGACGCCGAGGAGGGCACGCTCGCCCGCAAGATCGGCGACCTGTTCGCGAGCTTCATGGACACCGACCGCATCGCGGCCGCCGGGGTCGAGCCGCTCGCGGAGACCCTCGCCGAGATCGACGCGATCGCCGACATCCCCGGCTTCCTGCGCACCGTGGGGGCGTACGACCGTGACGGTCGCGCCGCGGTGATCGGCCTCTACGTCGACGGCGACCCGGGAGACCCGGAGCGCTACATCCCGGTGCTCGTGCAGGCCGGGCTGTCGCTGCCGGACGAGAGCTACTTCCGCCTCGACACCTTCGCCGACACGCGCGCCGCGTACCGCGCCCACCTCGAGCGCCTGCTGTCCCTGGCGGGCATCGCCGACGCCGCGGACCAGGCCGAACGCTCCATCGCCCTGGAGACCGAGCTCGCGGGCCACCACTGGGACAACGTGCGCAGCCGCGACGCGGTCGCCACCTACAACCTCAAGACCTGGGACGAGCTGCAGGAGCTCGCGGGCGTCGACCTCGCACCGTGGCGCGAGGCCGTCACGCCGTCGAACCCCTCCGCGTTCGACGAGGTGGTCGTGTCGCAGCCCAGCTTCTTCGAGGGGCTGGGTGCGCTGCTCACCGCCGAGCGCCTCGACGACTGGAAGGCCTGGCTGCGCGCCAAGGTCGTGCACGCCGCCGCGCCCTACCTGACCGACGACCTGGTGCTGGAGAACTTCTCGTTCTACGGCACCGAGCTCACCGGCGTCCCCACGATCCGGGAGCGCTGGAAGCGCGGCGTCTCGGTCACCGAGGGCGCGCTCGGCGAGGCGATCGGCAAGGTGTACGTCGAGCGGCACTACCCGCCGACGGCGAAGGCCGCGATGGACGAGCTCGTCGGCAACCTCATCGAGGCGTACCGGCAGAGCATCGAGACGCTGGAGTGGATGACGGCGGAGACCCGGCAGCGTGCGCTCGCCAAGCTCGACGCGTTCACGCCCAAGATCGGCCACCCCGAGGTGTGGCGCGACTACTCCAGCCTCGTGATCGACCGCGAGGATCTGCTCGGCAACGTGCGTCGCGCGGCGACCTTCGAGCACGACCGCAACATCGACAAGGTCGGCAGGCCCATCGACCGCACCGAGTGGCACATGCCGCCGCAGATGGTCAACGCGTACTACAACCCGTCGATGAACGAGATCGTCTTCCCCGCCGCGATCCTGCAGTATCCGTTCTTCGACGCGGGTCGCGACGCGGCCGCGAACTACGGCGGCATCGGCGCGGTCATCGGACACGAGATCGGTCACGGCTTCGACGACCAGGGCAGCCGCTACGACGGCGACGGACGTCTGCAGGACTGGTGGACCGACGCCGACCGTGCCGCGTTCGAGGAGCGCACCAAGGCGCTGATCGCCCAGTACGACGAGCTCGTCCCTGAGGGGCTGGACGCGGAGCATCACGTGAACGGCGCCCTCACGATCGGCGAGAACATCGGCGACCTCGGCGGTCTGGGCATCGCGCTCCAGGCGTACGAGCTGTCGCTGGGTGGGCAGGAGGCGCCGGTCATCGACGGCTACACGGGCGTGCAGCGGCTGCTGCTGTCGTGGGCGCAGGTCTGGCAGCAGAAGAGCCGGGAGGCGGAGACGCTGCGGCTGCTCACGATCGACCCGCACTCGCCCAACGAGTTCCGTTGCAACCAGATCGTGCGCAACATCGACGCGTTCTACGAGGCCTTCGACGTGACGCCGGACGATGCCCTGTGGCTGCCCGAGGCGTCGCGGGTGACCATCTGGTGACCATTCTCCTCAGGCTGTGAGGTGTCCCCCGGCGGTGGGGTTACGATAGCCCTGCCGCTGGGGAGCGACTCCCTTGGCATGCCGATCAGCCCCCTCCCGAAGGATCACGCGTGGCCGCACTCGAGCCTGGCGACGGGTTCCGGAACTCCCCGGTCCCCGAGTCGATGGGAGGCGCGTCCGCGTCATCGAGCGGGCGCCGTTCGCAGCAGCGCACGAGCCGTCGTCTGCCCCGTCGGGCCGCCCTCGGCCGCCGGTCGTTCACGGCCACGCTCAAGGCTCTCGAGGGCCTGGCCGATGCGGGCGCCCAGGTGTCGGTGCACGTGGTTGACCTCGACTCGCACGTGCATGTCCTGGCGGGCGACGACCACGTCACCATGCCCGTCGGCGGCCTCGGGGTCGTCCCGCTGCTGATCGAGGTCGCGGCGGCGTTCGAGTCCGGAGCGCTCGACCCGCTCGAGATCGTGGAGCGCGCGAGCGTCGACGCGGTCGAGTCGTCCGGGTTGTGGCGGCACCTGCGGGCTCCCGCGCTGCCGCTGGAAGATCTGGCGGTGCTGGCCGCGACCGCGGGCGACCCCATCGCGGTCAACATCCTGTTGGAGAAAGTCGGGCACGACCGGGTGCGCGAGCGCATCGAGGGGCTCGGCCTGCGCCGCACCGCGCTGCTCGACCGGTTCCGTGACCGCCGGGGCCCCGACGACGCGCCGCAGGTGGCGGTGGGGTCGGCGCGCGAGTTCGCCGGGCTGTTCTCCGCGCTCGTCAACTCCCAGGTGGTCGACGCCGCGGTGAGCGCGCAGGTGGCCGAGTGGCTGAGCCTCAACCAGGACCTGAGTCTGGTGGCTTCCGCGACCGGGCTCGACCCGTTCGCGCACGACCACGACGCGCACGGGCTGCTGTTCGTGAACAAGACCGGCCGCGACCGCGGTGTCCGCGCCGAGGCGGGCGTGCTGGCGGGACCGCGCGCGGGCGTCGGCTACGCGCTCATCGTGTGCTTCGACGACCTGTCGATCACGCACCGCCTGCGTGCGCACGACGCTTTCCGTGTGCTGGGCGTCGAGCTCATGGAGTACACCCACTGACGCGACCGGCAGGGCAGCTCTCGACGAACCAGCCACTCATGTCCTCCGAAAGGTGGACAGAAATGTGACGCATGACATGTAACACTCTACATGTCCACTGAGCTCACCCTTCGTCCAAACTCGATGCGGGTGCGCCCGAAGAGTTCAAGGAGATCAGCATGCGCTCAACGGATTTCGGGGTCCCGGGATCGAGCGGGAAGGTCGACCAATGAGGCGGGGTTTGCAGATGTTCCTCGGCGCTGCCGTCGTACTTTGCACGGCACTCGCGACGGTGTCGCCCGCCAGCGCGCGAGAAGACGTGGCGGCGACGCCGAAAACGAGCGGTAGCGTCGCAGGTGCCCCTCCCGCAGGAGCGGTGGGCGGGGACGCATCGATCAATGCGCTTGTATCGCGGATCAATCAACTCGTGGCCGCCTACGACCACGACGCGCACCGGTTTGATCTCGCTGCAGTGCCGAGCGAGGTCTTGAACAGCGACGAAGGGCAGGCGTTCCTCGCGGTTGTGTCTCTGGGAGAGGCTGGCGCAAGCCCCGCCGAACTGAGTGAGGCATTTGCAGAGTTGCGCGACGGACTCCGAGAAACGAACGCACCCTCGTCGGTGGAGATCGATCGCAATGGCGTCGTCTCCACCTATGAGCTCGCGCCCGGGATGACCATCGTCTTTCCGACGGCTCTGGCCGCGGGAAGTGCGGTCCGCGGCCTCATGAGGGCGGCGGTGGTTGGCGGTGCTGACCCCTGGCCGTACATCCAGCTCACGAAAGCCGAGCAACAGGCAATGGTGACCGGCGCATCTGGTGCGTTGGTCGCAGCGATCTGTGCGCTGCTCGCGCCGACCACCGCCGGTGTCGGTTGCGGCGTCGGTGCCGCTGTGATCGCAATGATCGTGGGAATCATCGTCGCCAATGGGGTATGCCCGTACAACCGACAGATGAGGATCTATCCGCTGGTCGGGCCGACTGGATTCAGTTGCCAGCGATGAAACGGAGACGAATGAGGCCGGCGCTGTTCGCGACACTTGTCATCGCACCGATCGTCGTCCTTCAGGGATTCTTCGTTGCGGTAGGGCTCTGGGCTGCATCGATCGAGTTGCTGTCCGTGCTCGCAATCGATGCCGGATTCTGGGTTGTGACCTACGTCCTCTGGTCTCAATCGGGTCGCATTCGCCATTGATCCGGCCCGCACGCAGCGCACAGACTGGAGAGGCTCGCGCACGACGCGTTCCGTGTGCTGGGCGTCGAGCTCATGGAGTACACCCACTGACTCGTCGCGCCGAGGGCGTCACTCGGGCAGCGACGGATGCTGCTCGGCGGCGCGGCGCCGCGGGATGAACAGCGACAGCACGACCGCGAGCACCCCGGCCGCGATCGCGAGCCAGAAGCACACCTCGAACGCGCTGCGCGTGGGGACGGCCACCCCGTCGACGTCGACGCTCATGGCGGCGAGGACCCCGCCCATCACGGCCGAGGCGGTCGAGGTGCCCACCGAGCGGAACAGCGCGTTGAGCCCGTTCGAGGCGCCGGTCTCGTTCGCCGGCACCGAGCGCATGATGATCATGGGCATCGCGGCGAACGTGAACCCGATGCCGATGCCGATGAAGATGTTCGCGACGAACACGTGCCACACGGCCGTGGACCACAGCAGCACGAACACGTAGGCGAGCACGATCGCGATCGCGCCCACGGTGAACAGGGGGCGCGGTCCGACGGTGCGCTCCAGCCAGCCGGACAGCGGAGAGATCACCATCATCACCAGGCCGGCCGGCATGATCACGAGCGAGGCCGCGACCATGTCGAGCCCGAAGCCGCCGCCGACCACTGGCATCTCCAGCATCTGCGGGAACGTGACGTTCGACGCGAACAGGGCGAAGCCCATCCCGATCGCGGCGATGTTGGTGAACAGCACGGCGGGCCGCGCGGCCACGCGCAGGTCGAGCAGCGGATCCCTCGTCCTGAGCTGGTACCAGCCCCACACCAGCAGCACGGCGACGCCGCCGATCACGCACGCGAGGGTCACGGGCGACGTCCAGCCCCACTCGGCGCCGCGCGACACGAAGAGCAGCAGCCCGGTGAGGCCGATCGCGAGGCCGACGGCGCCGAGCACGTCGAGCCGACCGGGGGAGCGGAGCACGTCTTCCGGCACGACCGCGAGCACGAGCGCGAGTCCGGCGACGCCGAGCGCTGCGGCGAGCCAGAAGAGCATGTGCCAGTCGGCGTTCTCGGCGAGCAGGGCAGCCACGGGCATGCCGATCGCGCCGCCGACGCCCATGGTCGCGCTCATGAGGGCGACCGCGGTGCCCAGGCGCTCGGGCGGGAGCACGTCGCGCATGATCGCGATGCCCAGCGGCACCACGCCCGTCACGGCGCCCTGCAGGGCGCGGCCGATGATCACGCCGACGATCGAGCCGGACACGGCGGCGATCACGGAGCCGAGGATCAGGATCGCGAGCAGCACGATGACCACGCGGCGCTTGCCGTACATGTCGCCGAGGCGGCCCGAGATCGGGGTGGCGACGGCGGCGACGAGCAGCGTGATCGTGACGACCCACGTGGTGTCTTCGCGCGAGGCGTTCAGCAGCTGCGGCAACTCGGCCTGCAGCGGCACGACGAGCGTGAACATGAACGACGAACACAGCCCCGCGAAGGCCAGCACCGCGATGATCGCCCACCGGGGCGGGGTGCGGGAGAGGCGCTTCCTGGCTCTGTCGTCGCTCGCACCCACCGGCCCAGGCTATCGGCCCGTGCGCGGTGCGGGGCCGTTCGGCCGTGGCTAGCATGTGGTCATGGTCACGAGCAGCGTCGCTCCGGACGATCCCGCCGCCCACCGCGGCATCTCCCGGCGTACCCAGTCCGACATCTATCGCGCCGGGATCAGCGGCACCCGACCGGCCGTCCCGGTCGCTCCGGCCGCGCTGGAGGAGGCGGCGCGGAAGACGCTGAGCGCCGAGGCCTTCGCGTACATCGCCGGGGGTGCGGGAGCGGAGCACACGGTGACGGCGAACCGGGCGGCGTTCGATCGGTGGCAGGTCTGGCCGCGGCCGCTGCGCGACGTCAGCGAACGCGACCTCGGCGTCGAGTTCCTCGGGACACGACGGACGAGCCCGCTGATCCTCGCGCCGCTCGGGGTCATGGAGCTCGCGCACCCCGACGCCGACCGTGCGGTCGCCCGCGCCGCCGCTTCCCTCGGCGTCCCGTACACGCTGTCGAACCAGGCGTCGCTCCCGATGGAGCACGTGGCGGCCGCCGCGCCGTCCGGGTCACGGCTGTTCCAGCTGTACTGGTCGTCGTCGGACGACCTGAACCGTTCCCTGCTCGCCCGCGCCGCGGCGTCCGGCTGCGAGGCGATCGTCGTCACGCTCGACACGCACCTGCTGGGGTGGCGCACCCGGGACCTCGACCTCGCCTACCTGCCGTTCACCCGGGGCCTGGGCATCGCGCAGTACACCAGCGATCCCGTGTTCCGCGAGCTCGTGCGACAGCGGGCGGCCGCCCCGAAGAGCGATGCCTCCGCGGTGAAGGTCACCCCGACGGCGGTCGCCGCCGCGCTCAGCATCGCCAGGAAGGGCGCGGCCCTCACCGAGGGCGGACGCCTGCGCGACAACCTGCGCTCGCCGTTGCCGCGGGCGGCCGTCGAGACGTTCCTCGACGTGTTCTCCACCCCCGCGCTCACGTGGGACGACCTCGCGAAGGCGCGCGAGTGGACCACGCTGCCGATCATCCTCAAGGGCATCGTGCACCCGGACGATGCGCAGCGCGCGCTGGACGCGAGCGTGGACGGCATCTGGATCTCCAACCACGGCGGACGCCAGATCGACCGGTCCGTGCCCACCCTCGACGTGCTGCCGACGATCGCGGAGCGGGTGGCCGGGCGGGTGCCGATCGTGTTCGACTCCGGGGTGCGCGGCGGCGCCGATGTCGCGATCGCCCTCGCGCTCGGCGCCACGGTGGTCGCGCTCGGCCGGCCGTACGCGTACGGCCTCGGCATCGCGGGCGAGCAGGGGGTGCGCGAGGTGGTGCGGAACGTGCTCGCCGAGCTCGACATCACCCTCGGCCTCGCCGGGCTGACCGCGGTCGCGCAGCTCGACCGCGATGCCCTGCGCGCCGTGTGACCGGGTGGACAGTGCCGTGGTTGCATGAACGGATGAGCGACGACGCCCCACCCACGCAGCACCCGGCCGATTCCCCGTTCCACCGCCGACTGCCGATCGGAGAGGTGCTCGACGCCTCGGCGATCGCCGACGGTATGCCGTGGGCCTTCGAGACGGTGACGATGCGACCGCTCGAGCCGATGCTGGTGCCGGAGGAGCCGAGGGCGGGGGAGCTCGACCCGCGCGAGTGCGGGCACTGCGGTCCGAGCCCGCACACGATCTGGCACGACGACCTCTGGCAGGTGCGCGCCGGCTGGGACGTCGGCGGCCTGCCGTTCATCGGCGGCGTCGCCCCGCGCGAGCACTGGCTGCTCGAGGACGCCCCGCATGACGTGCTCGCGGCGCTGGGCCCGCTGCTGCAGCGGGTGTCGCAGGCGGTGAAGAGCGTCCCCGGGGTCGCCCGCTGTCACTTCGGACGCTGGAACGATGGTTCCGCGCACTTCCACATGTGGGCGATGGGGCGCCCCGCCGGCATGATGCAGGGGCGCGGCGCGGTGCTCGCGTTCTGGGACGAGATCCTGCCCCCGCTGCCGCCCGAGATGGCGTCGGAGCACCTCCGCATCGTCGCCGATGCGCTCGCCGCGGGCGGGGGAGAGGCGTTCCCGTACCGCTGAGGCCCGCCCGGGTTTCCGCGAACCCGCCGTGGAGGGGCAGACTGGAGCCGTGCGTACCATCCGTGACCTCGACACCGTTGAACTCATCCTCGACGCGCAGGGCCTGCTCGACTCCATCCGGGGTCCGCAGCGCGTGGTCGATGCCGGCACCCTCCGCGCCCTGCAGCAGTCGGGCAACTACGTCGTCGGGTTCTTCGACGGCGAGGGCGATGAGGAGCGCATGGTCGGTGCGTCCATCGCGTTCTTCGGCGAACCGGCCCGCCGGGCGATGCACTCGCACATCACGGCGCTGCTGCCGGAGTACCGCGGCCGCGGCTGGGGTCGCGAGCTGAAGGAGCACCAGCGGCAGTGGGCCTTCTCGCGCGACGTCGGCCGCATCACGTGGGTGTTCGACCCGCTCGTGGCCCGCAACGCGCACTTCTTCTTCTCGGTGCTCGGGGCCCGCGCCACCGGCTACTCCGTGAACCGCTACGGCATCTTCGGCGGCGGTGACGCGGGCGACGAAAGCGACCGGCTCGATGTCGAGTGGGCGCTGGCCGACATCGCCAAGCCCCCGGCCGACGGCGACGTCGTGGAGACCCTGGAGATCCCGGACGACATCGAGGCGATGCGGGTCTCCGACCCGGCGGCCGCGCACGAGTGGCGGCTGCGGCTGCGCGCGCAGATGGAGGGTCTGCTCGGCAGCGGTCTGCGGATCGCCGGTTTCGAGTCGGGGCGCGGCTACCTGTTCACCGCCTGAGCCCCTCGCGGGGTGACGGCGCGGTTCAGCGCACGCCGCGCATGAGGCGCAGCACAGGCTTCACGCTCAGCAGCATCCCGACGCCGACGAGGATCGCGATCCCGCCGAGGATCGAGAAGAACGGCACCTCGTTCTCGGGGTCGTAGAACTGCACGAGCCACCCGGCGATCGCCGTGCCCAGCGCCACCGACAGGAAGAACAGCGCCACCATCTGCGTGTGGAACACCGCGGGGGCGAGCTTGGTCGAGGCGGAGAGCCCGACGGGGGACAGCAGCAGCTCGGCGACCGTGAACACGAAGAGGATGCCGACGATCGCCAGCAGCGGCGTGGAGTTCTCGCCGCCCCCGGAGAACGGCAGGAACAGCAGGAACGCCGCGCCCATGATGATGGCGGCGAGCCCGAACTTCACCGGCGTCGACGGCTGCCGGGTGCCGAGCTTGGTCCAGATCGCGGCGAAGACGCCCGACAGGATGATGATGAACACCGGGTTGATGGACTGCACCCACGACACCGGCATCTCCCACCCGAACAGGTTCCGGTCCAGGCGCTTGTCGGAGTAGACGGTCAGCACGGTGAACTGCTGCTGGTACAGCGACCAGAACGCCACGCTGGTGAGGAACAGCGGGACGAAGCTCCAGACGCGCGAGCGCTCGGTGGCGTCGATGCGGTGGCTGGACAGGATGACCGCGAAGTAGGCGATCGCCGCGACGATCGTGCCGATGATCACGATGAGTGCGAGGTTGTCGGCGTGGACCAGCCCGGTGAGCACGCACACGGCGATGACGAGCACGGCGCCGCCCGCGATGATCCCCACCAGCGGGTAGCGCGAGCGGGGCAGGGGGTTGGGCACCTCGCGCGCCGTGTCCGGGAGCCCGCGCCGTCCGAACGCGTACTGCACGAGGCCGAGCGTCATCCCGAGCGCGGCGAGTCCGAAGCCCCAGTGGAACCCGAGCGTGGACTGGAGCAGACCGGTGAGGATCGGCCCGAGGAAGGCGCCGAGGTTGATGCCCAGGTAGAACAGCGAGAACCCGGCGTCGCGGCGCACGTCGTCCGGGGTGTAGAGGGTGCCGACGACGGCGGTCGCGTTGGCCTTGAGGCCGCCGGAGCCGAGCGCCACGAGCACGAGTCCGACCCCGACGCCCACGAAGCCCGGCAGCAGGGCGAGCGCGAGGTGCCCGGCGACGATCACCATCGCGCTCACGAACAGCACGCGCTCCGAGCCGAACAGCCGGTCGGCGAGCCAGGCGCCGAGGATCGTCGCGAGGTAGACCGAGCCGCCGTACGCGCCGAGGATCCCGCCGGCCGCGGCCTCGGGCAGACCGAGACCGCCCTGCGTGACCGAGTGGTAGAGGTAGATGAGCAGGATGCCCTGCATGCCGTAGAAGCTGAAGCGCTCCCACATCTCGACGCCGAAGACGTGCACGAGGGGCCAGGGCTGCCCGAAGAAGCGGGTGTCCTCGTCGCGGGAAGCGGGCTGTCGCTCGGTGGTGCTCATGCGTGGGACGGTACTCTCCGGCGGCGACCGCGGCCAGGGGGCGCGCTGCGACCACCGATAGAATGGGGATGCCCGTGCTCACGGGCGTTCTCCGCATCCGACCATTGGAGCCACCGTGGCCGAACAGTCCCGTCTTGACAAGGTCATCGCCCTCGCCCGCCACCGCGGGTTCGTGTTCCAGGCGGGTGAGATCTACGGCGGTTCCCGGTCGGCTTGGGACTACGGACCCCTCGGCACCGAGCTCAAGGAGAACATCCGTCGCCAGTGGTGGCAGACGTTCGTGCGCGGCCGTGGCGACATGGTCGGCCTCGACTCCAGCATCATCCTGCCCAAGCGCGTGTGGGAGGCGTCGGGTCACGTCGCCACCTTCACCGACCCGCTGGTGGAGTGCCTGCAGTGCCACAAGCGCTTCCGCGCCGACAACCTGATCGAGGACTTCGAGGCGCGCAAGGGCCGCAAGGCCGAGAACGGTCTCGCCGACATCCCGTGCCCGAACTGCGGCACCAAGGGCCAGTACACCGAGCCCAAGGCGTTCTCCGGTCTGGTGAAGACGTACCTCGGCGTGGTCGATGACGAGTCCGGCCTGTACTACCTGCGTCCCGAGACCGCGCAGGGCATCTTCGTCAACTTCTCCAACGTGCTCACCGCGAGCCGCAAGAAGCCGCCGTTCGGCATCGGCCAGGTCGGCAAGGCGTTCCGCAACGAGATCACCCCCGGCAACTTCATCTTCCGCACGCGCGAGTTCGAGCAGATGGAGATCGAGTTCTTCACGCCGCCCGCCGAGGCCCCGCAGTGGTTCGACCACTGGGTCGAGGCGTGCTGGAACTGGTTCATCGACCTCGGCATCGACCCGGAGAACATGCGGCAGTTCGACGTGCCCGAGGAGGACCGCGCGCACTACTCCGCCGGCACGATCGACGTGGAGTACCGCTTCGGTTTCGCGGGCAAGGAGTGGGGCGAGCTCATGGGCGTCGCCAACCGCACCGACTACGACCTCTCCAGTCACAGCGAGGCGTCCGGCCAGAGCCTGACCTACTTCGACCAGGCGACGGGCGAGCGCTACACGCCGTACGTGATCGAGCCGTCGTTCGGCCTCACGCGGGCCATGATGGCGTTCCTCGTCGACGCGTACGTGGAGGAGCAGGTGCCCAACGCCAAGGGCGGCACCGACACCCGCACGGTGCTCAAGCTCGACCCGCGTCTGGCTCCCGTCAAGGCCGCGGTGCTGCCGCTCAGCCGCAACGAGAACCTGTCGCCGCTCGCGCGCGAGGTGGCCGACACCCTGCGCGGCTCGTGGGCCGTGGACTTCGACGACGCCGGCGCGATCGGTCGCCGCTACCGTCGTCAGGACGAGATCGGCACCCCGTTCTGCGTGACGGTCGACTTCGACTCGCTCGACGACCGGGCTGTCACGGTGCGCGACCGCGACACGATGGCGCAGGAGCGGGTGCCGATCGACGGCCTGCACGCGTACCTCGCGGAGCGCCTGCGCGGGGCCTGAGTCCCGGGTCAGGAGCCCGCGACGGCCCTGGCATACCGCTCCGACAGCAGCTGGAGTCGGGGCAGCAGTTCGGGCGGCGACTCGACCGTGAAGTCCATCATCAGCATCCCGATGTAGGCCGCGATCGTGTCGAGGCTGTCGGCGCCGGTGACGAGGATGCAGTGTTCCTCGTCGACCGGCTCGACCACGCCGACCGCGGCGTGGATGCGGTCGAGCACGGCCTCGGCGGGCGCGTCGATGCGCAGTCGCGCGTGCACCTGCCAGCCGCTCACGGCGATGGTGCGCATGGCGAACGCGGTGTAGTCGCCCCCGGGCAACGGCTGCGGGTCGAAGCGGCGGCGCGTCGGCATCCGCAGCTCCATCCAGTCCACGCGGTACGTGCCCCATTCGCTCGTCTGCGGGTCGCGGGCCACGAGGTACCAGCGTCGCACCCAGGTGAGCAGGCGGTACGGCTCGACCAGCACGGGGCGGCCGTCGTAGCCGAAGCGCAGCCACTCCTGGTCGCGGATCGCTCCCGCGACGGCCCGCAGCACGGCGGCGTCGACCTCCGGGTCTGGCGCGTCGGTGTCGTTGTTCTCCGGCGCGCGGTCGACGCTCGTGCGCAGTGCGTCGACGGTGGGGCGCAGGTGCGAGGGGAGGACCTGTTCGAGCTTGGCGAGCGCTCTCGCGCCGGAGTCGGCGATGCCCGCGATGCCGGCGGCGGCGCGCAGGCCGACGGTCACCGCCACCGCCTCCTCGTCGTCGAGCAGCAGCGGGGGGAGCTTGCCGCCCGCCCCGAGCCGGTAGCCGCCGGTGGAGCCGCGACGGGCGTCGACCGGGTATCCGAGTTCGCGGAGGCGCTCGACGTCGTGGCGCACGGTGCGGGGTGAGACGCCGAGCCGCTGCGCGAGCTCGCTGCCGGATCGCTCCGAACCCGTCTGCAGCAGGGCGAGCAGCGCCAGGAGCCGTGCGGTCGGGTCCGCCATGAGGCCTCCGAAAGTCGCCGAATAATTAGGAACGTATCCAGCCTAATGGGCTTCTATCGTCGGAGACATGAACACCACGACCCTCGCCTTCCGCCCCTTCTCCGTCGACGTCTCCGACGCCGAGGTCGCCGACCTCCGCGACCGCCTCGCCCGCACGCGCCTGCCCCGCACCGCGCCCGTCGACGACTGGGACGCCGGCACCCCGAACCACTTCCTGCGCGAGGCGCTGACCGCGTGGCAGGAGTTTGACTGGGCTGCCGCGCAGGAGCGGCTCAACGCCCACCCGCAGTTCACCACCGAGATCGACGGCCAGACGATCCGCTTCCTCCACATCCGCTCGCGGCACGAGAACGCGACCCCGCTGCTGCTCGCACACACCTACCCCGGTTCCTCCGTCGACTACCTCGACCTCATCGACCGGCTCACCGACCCCGAGGCGCACGGCGGTCGCGCGGAGGAGGCGTTCCACCTCGTGATCCCGGATGCCCCCGGCTACGGTTTCTCGCAGCCGCTCGCCTCCGCCGGGTGGACGGTGGGGAAGGTCGCCGCCGCGTACGACCGGCTCATGCGCGGCCTCGGGTACGACAGCTACGGCATCCACGGCTCCGACAACGGCGCGATGGTCGCGCGCGAGCTCGGGCTGCTGGCGCCGGAGGGCTTCCTCGGGTTGCACGTGCTGCAGCTGTTCTCGTTCCCTTCGGGCGACCCCGCGGAGTTCGAGAAGCTCGAGCCGCATGACTACGCGGGACTGGAGCACATGCAGTGGTTCCAGTCGGTGGGCGGCTACAACGCGATGAACGCCTCCCGTCCGCAGACCGTCGCGGTGGGCCTCAGCGATTCCCCGGTCGGGCTCCTCGCCTACAGTGAGCTGTTCACCTCCTTCGGCAACGGCACCTCGCTCGTGCCGCTCGAGAGCATCCTGCTGGAGGCGAGCGTGAACTGGTTCGCGAACGCCGCCTCGGGCATGAGCCGCAGTTACCTGGAGAACGCGCGCGCCGAGGCCGAGCCGCAGGTCAACCACGCGCGGACCGGGGTCGCGGTGTTCGCGGACGACTTCCAGACCATCCGGGTCTTCGCCGAGCGCGACAACGACAACATCGTGCACTGGAGCCGTTTCGACGAGGGCGGGCACTCCGCCGCGCTGGAGCGCCCCGATCTGCTCGCCGCCGACCTCCGGGTCTTCTTCGCCGACCCGCGCTGACCCCTGCCACGATCGCCCCCGCGCCCCCACGCGCGGGGGCGATCGCGTGCCGACCCTGGCGCCGGGAGCCCGAGGCTGCTACGGTCTCTCTCCGTGGGTACTCTGATTCGCTAGATCGGGACACTGCGTCGAGACGTCTTCTCCGCGGTGGGTCCTGAGCGAACGTGTCCTCTTGTGACGCGATCGAGGTCCGTTTCCCCTGCGTCGTCCGACGCGTTTCCGCGGTGCCGTCCGCACCGCAGCGAGGACCCCTCATGTTCCCTGTACTCCCTTCCCCTTCTCCCTCCACCGTCCCGGCGATCCGTCCGCACCGCGTGTGCGAACTGCGCGCGGCCGGCGTGCGCTTCGCCGCGCACCGGGTGCTCGACGGGATCGATCTCGTCGTCGGTCCCGCGGATCGTCTGGCGATCATCGGCGACAACGGCGCCGGCAAGTCCACACTGCTCGAGCTGCTTGCCGGAACGCTCGCACCGACCGCCGGGGAGGCGCGGCTGCACCTCCCGGGCGGTGTGGCCCACGCCCTCCAGAATCCGGAGTTCCCGCCGGGGGCGACGGTCTCCGCGGCGATCGACGACCTGCTGGGCGACCTGCGCGCGCTGGAACGCGAGCTCGCGCGGGCCTACGAGCAGCTCGCCTCGGCCCTTCCCGCCGAGCAGGCGCAGCGCCTGGCAGCCGTATCCGACCTGCAGGACCGTTTCGAGACCAGGGCCGGCTATGACGTCGACCACCGCATCGACGTCGCGCTCGACCAGCTCGGCGTCGGAACCCTGGACCGCACGCGTCCCGTGGCCGCGCTGTCCGGCGGGGAACGTGCCCGGCTCGCGCTCGCGGTGGCACTGTCCTCCCGCGCCGAGCTGCTGCTGCTCGACGAGCCGACCAACGATCTCGACGAGCACGCGCTCGCCTGGGTCGAGGAGCGGATCGCCGCGCACCGCGGGGCCCTGGTCGTGGTGACCCACGACCGCGACTTCCTCGACCGCTTCGCAACCGCGGTCGTGCATGTGAGCGACGGCGGCATCCGCCGCTACGGCGACGGCTACCCGGGGTTCCTGCGGGCGCGGGAGACCGAGCGACGACGACTCGCGGAGCGACACGAGGCGTGGAAGGCCGAGGTGGCCCGCACCGAGGAGCTGCTCGCGACGAACGCGTTCCGCCTGGACGCGATCCCGCGCAAGCTCGAGCTCGACGGCTTCGGTCACGGCGCCTTCCGCGCCCGTAGCCGCGACCACGGCGCGGTCGGGCGCATCCGCATGGCGAAGGAGCGACTGTCTCGGCTGCGGGAGGATCCGGCGCCACCCCCACCCGAGCCGCTGCGGTTCGTGCTGCCGGACGGCCCGGCTCCGGACGCGGATTCGTCCGGCGAGGACGACGCCCTCGTCACGCTGCACGATGTCGTGTTCCAGGAGCCGGGCCGCCGGCTCACCGTGACCGCGTGGACCGTGGCGCCGGGTGACCGCTGGCTCGTGACCGGTCCGAACGGGGCAGGCAAGACCACGCTGCTCGACCTCCTCGCGGGCGAGCTGAGCGCCGCATCGGGTTCGATCGATCGGCGCCCGGGACTCCGTGTCGCCCGGCTGCGGCAAGACGTGGGGGCGGCCGCACGGGGCTCCGCGGTGGAGGTGTTCGCGCGACGGGCGGCGGTGCCCCCGAGCGATGCCCGTGCGGCTCTGCTCGCCCACGGCCTGTTCCGCGAGGACGAGATCGAGCGCCCGGCGCGGGCCCTGTCGGTCGGGCAGCGGCGGCGGCTCGACCTCGCGGTCGCGCTGGCCTCCACGTTCGACGTGCTGCTGCTCGACGAGCCGACCAACCACCTCGACCCGGAGCTGGTCGAGCAGCTGGAGCGGGCGCTCGACGACCACCCGGCCGCGGTCGTCACGGTCTCGCACGACCGGCGGTGGCTGCGGCGGGCGCGCCAGCACGGTGCCGCCGCGGTCCGTGTCACGGAGGGTGCGGCCGTGGTGGCGTCGTGACCCGGCGGCCGCGG
>NZ_SSDO01000492.1:0-10701 GCF_004794395.1 Microbacterium sp. K41
GCCGAGGGCGTGACCGGGGTGCGCCGGGACGGGGACCGCCTCAGCCTGCGCGCGACCGACTCCGACGCGGCCGCCCGGATCCTGCTCGACGGCGGTGCGCACGACCTGGAGATCGCCGCGCCCACGCTCGAGACCGCCTTCACCGCTCTCACGGAGGACTGACCATGCTCGTCTCACCCACCATGCTGCGCATCGAAGGCGTCCGCCAGCTGCGCAACCCGTACACCCTCGCGTTCACCCTGGCGATGCCCGTCGCCATGTATCTGCTCTTCGGGGCGGGCATGGGCTACGGCACCCTGTCCGCGGGGAACGGCAACGTCTCCTTCTACGTCATGACGTCGATGGCCGCCTACGGCACGGCGGTCGCGATGAGCTCGCTCACGTCTCTCGCCGCCACCGAGGCCAAGCAGGGGTGGGGGCGCCAGCTGGCCATGACCCCGCTCACCACGGCGGGGTACGCGCTCACGAAGCTGCTGACCGCGGTGTCGTTCGCGGCTCTGGCCCTCATGGCCGTGTTCGTCGCCGGCATGCTCACCGGCGCGGAGGTCGAGGACGGGTGGCGCTGGGCCGCGACCGCCGGCATCATCCTCGGCATCGGCCTCATGTACGGGCTCTTCGGTCTCGGTGTCGGCCTGTTCTTCAGCTCCGACTCGGCCGCCGCCCTCGCGTCCATCTCGATGACGTTCTTCGCGTTCTTCGGCAACGTGTTCATGCCGCTCGACGGGGTGATGCTCGACATCGCCCGCTTCACACCGCTGTACGGCTTCGTCGCGCTGAGCCGCTGGCCGCTGACCGAGGGCGTGCTGACGACCGGGCAGACCGACCCGCTGTGGATGCTCTTCCTCAACGTGGCCGTGTGGCTCGCGGTGTTCGCGGTGCTGGTCGCGATGGGCATGCGGCGCTCCCGGGCGCGGCAGTGACCCGCGCCGGCCGACAGTAGGTTGGACGGATGACGCAGCGCACGCAGCGGGAGCGCTCCGGCAGCTCCCGAGCCTCCCGCGACGCCGTCCGGTCCGGCGCGGCCGGAGCTCCGGTCGCGTCGCCGCCTCCCGGCGCCGCGGACCGCTCCGGGAAGGAGCCGTGGGCACGGTTCGGATGGCTGATGGCCGTCATCTGGCTGGTGTTCCTGGTGTACCCGGTGATCGCCCTGCTGCACTCGACCGCACCGCTCGGGTGGGTCGTCACCGGCTGGGTGGCGCTCGTCGCCTTCATCGTCCTGTACGTCACGGGGTTCCTGCACGGCATGCGCGGCGGCGGAGGGCTCGGGCGGCCCCCGACGCCGCGCCAGTGGATCACCTTCGCGCTGCTCATCGCGTGCGCACTCGTGACGGTGCCGGCGGTCGGCGGTTCGGCGCTGAGCTTCCTTCCGTTCATCATGTCGTTCGCGTCGTACGGCCTCACCCGGCTGTGGCACTGGATCGCGACCGTGGCGGCGGTCGTGGTCGCCGCGGGGTGCGTGCTGCTCATCCCCGGCAACCTGACGTACGCGTCGGTCCTGGCGATCGTGGCGCTGCTCGGGGTCGTCAACACGGTGTCGACCTGGCTGATCCTGCGCTCTGCCGAGGCGGAGCGCCTCGGACTGGAGCTGGCGACGAGCGAGGGGCGCGAGGCGGTCGCACGCGACGTGCACGACCTCATCGGCCACTCGCTGACCGTCGTCGGCCTCAAGGCCCAGCTCGCGCGACGCCTGATGGACACGGACCCCGAGCGGGCGCGGGCCGAGCTCGCCGACATCGAGCGCCTGACCGCGGAAGCCATCGCGGGCGTGCGGCAGACCGTCTCGGGGGCGCGTGCGACCACGCTGATCGAGCAGCTCGCCGCGACGGGGGACTCCCTGCGCGCGGCCGACATCCGGCTCGAGACCACGGGCGGGCCCGAGGCGCTCTCGCCCGCGCAGGCCATCACCGCGAGCTGGATCCTTCGCGAGGCGACCACGAATGTCCTGCGTCACGCGCGGGCCGACACGGTTCGGGTGCTGTTCGCGCCGGGGCGGGTGGTCGTGGAGGACGACGGCATCGGCTGCGCCTCCCGCGCCGTCGACGGCAACGGCGTCCGCGGGATGCGCGAGCGCGCCGCGGCCGCGGGAGCGTCGTTCTCGATCGGACCCGCGGGGGCGTCGGGCACGCGGGTGGAGGTGACGTGGTGAACGCGGACACGGGAGCGGGCGACAGCATCCGGCTGCTGATCGCGGACGATCAGGCTCTCGTGCGCGGCGCGCTCGCGGCCCTGCTCGACCTGGAGGCCGACCTGACCGTGAGCGGCATGGCGTCGGACGGAGCGGAGGCGGTGCGGCTGGCGGCCGAGGTGCGTCCCGACGTGTGCCTGATGGACATCCAGATGCCGGGCGTGGACGGGGTCGAGGCGACGCGGCGGATTCGTGAGGTCAGCCCGGGCACGCGGGTGCTCGTGGTGACCACGTTCGCCAGGCCCGGGTATCTGCGGTCGGCCCTCGACGCGGGCGCGAGCGGCTTCATCGTGAAGGACACTCCCGCGGAGGATCTCGCCGAGGCCGTGCGCCGCGTGCACTCCGGGCTGCGGGTGCTCGACCCCGCGCTCGCCGAGGAGAGCCTGTTCGACGGGGCGAATCCACTCAGCGACAGGGAGCGACAGGTGCTGCGGCTCGCCGCGGACGGCCGATCCGCCGCCGCCATCGCCGCGGAGGTCTTCCTGTCGGCGGGCACGGTGCGCAACCATCTGTCGGCTGCGATCGGCAAGACCGGTGCGGTCAACCGGGCGCAGGCGGTGCGCATCGCCTCGGACAAGGGCTGGATCTGACGCGGACCCTGCCGCGGCGGTGGCGGGTGTCGGTGCCCCGGCGTACCGTGAGCCGCGACGGGCGAGGGAGCCCGGACAGGAGGAGTGCGTGATGGAGTGGAAGATCGAGCTCATCTTCGTGCCCGTGTCGGACGTCGACCGGTCGAAGGAGTTCTACGAGAGGGTCGGCTTCCACGCCGACTGGGACCACACGCCGACGGAGGGGCTGCGGTTCGTGCAGATGACGCCGCCCGGGTCGGCCTGTTCGATCGCGTTCGGCACGGGCCTCGGCGTCGCGCTGGAGCCCGGGCAGCAGAACTCGATCCAGGTGGTCGTGCCGGATGCCGACGAGGCGCTGGCTCATCTGCGCGGCCTCGGCGTCGAGGCGCGCGGGGTGCAGGAGCTCGACTGGGGGCGGTTCGTGTCGTTCGACGACCCCGACGGCAACACCTGGACCCTGCAGGAGCTCCCGGACTACAGCGCGCAGGGCTGAGGGACACGCGCGTCTCGGCGCGTGCACGGGATCGCGTCGCGGGCACGGGACGCCCGCGCGGCCGACCCGTGCCCTCCACAGCACGTCGAAGGCTCGAAGCGCGCCGGGCGGGGAGAGGGCGTCACCCGATCCGCGCCGCGCCGCCGGAGACGAGGATGCCGCCCGTCGCGGGCACGGCCACGCGCAGTTCGCTGGGGCGTCCGACATGGGCGCCCTGGCGGATGCGCACGCTGTCGCCGGGGAAGCCCTGGGCGCGCAGGTACGCGCCGACCGAGGCCGCCGCGGAACCCGTCGCCGGATCTTCCGTGATGCGCCCGACCGGGAACAGGTTGCGGGCCTCGATGTCGGCCGGATCCTCGGCGTGCAGCACGGTCACCGTGCCGAGCCAGCCCTGCTCGCGCATGAGGGCGGCGACCGCGGCCGGGGCGAAGCGGAACTGGTGGAACAGCTCACGGTGGGCGACGAAGACGATCGGGTGCCAGTTGCCCGCGAACGCCTCCCGCACGGGGAAGCGGGGGTCGACGTCGTCCGCGGTCATCCCGAGCAGCCCGAGCAGCCGGTCGCGCACCGCCGGGTCGAGGTCGCGCACCTGCGGCTCGACGCTCGTGAACGACACCGTCACCTGCCCGTCCGCGTCGGCGAACGACTCCATCGTCACGGCACCGGCGGCCGTCTCGAACACCACCGTGCCCGGGCCGTCGCGCTCCGCCAGCGCCACCGCCGTCGCCACCGTCGCGTGACCGCAGAAGGGGACCTCCGCGGCCGGCGACCAGTACCGCACCCGCAGCCGCGCCCCGTCATCGGAGGCGCCGGTCACGAACGCGGTCTCGGAGTACCCGACGTCGGCCGCGATCCGCTGCATCTCCGCATCGTCGAGGCCTCCGGCGTCGAGCACCACCCCCGCGGGGTTGCCGCCGTCCGGCGTCGCCGCGAACGCGCTGAAGCGGAGGATCTCGGGGGCATCCGTCATAGGGCGAGCCTAGCGGCGGGCCCGGTCAGGAGTTCACGCGGATGATCTCCTGCTGATACGGGGCGATCACGTCGCCGGAGATGCGCAGGTCGACGACGAGGAAGCGGCGCGTCGCCGGGTCCTCGGCGGTCCACGCGGCGAGCCGGTCGAGGTCGGCCAGCGTGCGCACCACGAGCCCCTCCGCCCCGACCGCGGCACCGAACGCCGCGAAGTCGACCTCGGGGATGCGCATCGGCGCCTCGGCGAGTCCCTTCAGGCCGTAGAGGTTGACCTCGGCGCCGTAGGCCGCGTCGTTCCACACGACCGCCAGCCCGCGGCCACCCGCGGCGCGGACGGCCGACTCCAGGTCGGCGATCGCCATCAGACCGCCACCGTCGCCCGAGGTCAGCACGATCGTGGAGTCCCGGCGGGCCAGGGCGGCGCCCACCACGCTCGGCCAGCCCTGACCGATCGACTGGAACGCCGTGCCGACCATCATCATGCGGTCGGGCGCCGCGACAGGCCAGTACATGTTCGCCCAGCCGATGAAGTGCCCGCCGTCCGACACCACCACGCGGTCCTCCGGCAGCAGCTCGGCGATGCGGCGCGCGGCCGAGCGGGGGTCGAGGCGTCCGTCTGGCGCGAGCTCGTCACCGGCGTCGTACGTGCGCGCGGCTGCGACATCGACGCTCTCGCGCCACGGACGGGCCGGCGTCGCGTGCTCCACCGCGGAGCCGGTGCCGGAGTGCCGGCTCTCGTCGCCGAGGTCGTCCCCGGCGGTCGGGGGAGTGGCGCCGGTGAGCCGTGTCACGAGCGCCTCGGCGGGGAGCCGCGCGTCGGCCCGCACGAACCCGCCGACGTGGGCGTGCGTCGCGGCCGGGGCGACGTCGATCTGGAACACCCGCGTGCCCGGGGCGAACAGCTCGCCGAACCGCATCGTGAACTGGTTGAGCGAGGCACCGAAGACCACGGCGACGTCGGCCGTGCGCACGAGCTGCATGGCCCCGTCGGCTCCGAACCCGCCCGTCACGCCCAGGTCGTACCGCGACTCGGGGAAGACGCCGCGACCGAGCGCGGACGAGGCGGTGAGCGCACCGGTCAGGGCGGCCAGCTCGCCCAGGGCGGCGCCCGCTCCGGCGAGCCACGCGCCGCGTCCGGCGAGGAGGAACGGACGCTCGGCGCCGCGCAGCGCCTCCGCGATCTCGTCGAGCATGCCCTCCGCGAACTCGCCACGGGGCGCGAGGGGAGCGGGCAGCCGCGGCGCGGGCGCCGCCGGGACCTCGCCGGCCTCCAGGGCCGCGACGTCGTAGGGGATCGCGAGCACGACCGGCACGCGGTAGGTCAGCGCGTGCTCCACCGCGATGACCGTGGTCGCCGCGGCGTCCGCGCGGCCGACGGTATAGGTGCGGGCGCCGACGGCCGAGGCGAGCGCGATCTGATCCACGTCCCACGGGCGGGGGCCCGACGTGGGCTCGTCGCCCACCACGAGCACGAGCGGGACGTGCGCCTGCACGGCCTCGGCCAGCGCCGTGATGGTGTTCGTGAAGCCCGCGCCATAGGTCGAGGTGCCGGCGGCGATGCGCCCGGAGGCGCGGAAGTGCGCGTCCGCCGCGACCACGGCGCCCTGCTCGTGCCGCACGGCCGTGAAGACGGCGTCGGTGTGCTTCTCGATCGCGTCGAGGAAGTAGGCGTTGCCGTTGCCCATCACCCCGAAGACGGCATCGACGTGCTGGGCGAGGGTGAGGGCGACGTGCGCGGAGACCGTGGGCATGGGGGTGCCTTTCGAGAGACAGGGACGGAGGGACTGCGGGATCCGTATGTGTCTCGCCTCCGCGACATCGCGAAGCGCTTCGTGCCTCTTTTTCAGGCACCGGCCGGGCCGGACCAGCCCAGTCTAGCGGCGGCTCCTGCCTCGCGGATGCGCGAGAATGGACCGATGACGGATGCGGCGATCGAGCGCGAGACGCTCACCTGGGACGGCTTCGGCGCGGCGACG
Source organism: Microbacterium sp. K41 (assembly GCF_004794395.1). NCBI lineage: Bacteria > Bacillati > Actinomycetota > Actinomycetes > Micrococcales > Microbacteriaceae > Microbacterium > Microbacterium sp. K41. Next base: position 6,193 of record NZ_SSDO01000492.1, read on the forward strand.
CGCGACCTGGCGCGGAGCATCCTCGCCAGCGGCTTCGAGCCGGAGGTGGTCGTCGCGATCGCCCGCGGGGGACTGCTCCCCGCCGGTGCCATCGCCTACGGCCTCGGCGCGAAGAACTGTGGCGCGATCAACGTCGAGTTCTACACCGGCATCGGCACGGTGCTCGACGCCCCCGAGGTGCTGCCGCCCGAGCTCGACATGGCGTACCTCGACGGTCGCCGTGTGCTGCTCGTGGACGATGTGGCCGACTCCGGCCGCACCCTCGCCCTCGCGGTGCAGCTGCTGAAGGACAGGGGCGCCGACGTGCGGTCGGTGACGATCTACACCAAGCCCTCCACGATCATCCAGCCTGACTACGCCTGGAAGGACACCGATCTGTGGATCAACTTCCCGTGGTCGTTCCAGGGCACCGTGCGCGAGGAGGACGAGGGCCTCGCGCCCTCCGCCTGACTCAGCCGCGCAGCAGCGCCCGCAGCGTCTGGATCGTGTCGGCCTCGGCCGGGGTCTTGTCGTCGCGGTAGCGCTTGACCCTGGCGAACCGCAGCGCCAGTCCCCCCGGGTAGCGCGGCGACCGTTGCACGCCGTCGATCGCGATCTCCACCACCAGCTCCGGTCGCAGGAACACGGTCGAGGCGGTGCGATGCGACTCGTGCTCCGGGAACTCCTCGGTCTGCCACTCCAGCAGCGCGTCGGTCAGGCCCTTGAACGTCTTGCCCACCATCACGAACGAGCCGGGGTCGCCGAACTCGCCCTCCGGATCGCGGGCGCCGAGGTGCAGGTTCGACAGCCACCCGCGCCGTCGGCCGGAGCCCCACTCGGCCCCGAGCACGACCAGGTCGTACGTGAGGACGGGCTTCACCTTGACCCAGGACTTGCCGCGGCGGCCGGCGGCGTAGGGGGCGTCGACGGCCTTGACCACCACGCCCTCGTGTCCGGCCGCGAGGGCCTCGCGCGACAGCTGCTCGGCGGCCTCGGGGTCGTCCGTCACGATCCCGGGCATGCGCCAGTCGCCCGCGACGGCCGCGAGTACCTCCTGGCGCACGGACAGCGGCTCGTCGAGCAGGTCGCGGCCGTCGAGGTGCAGCACGTCGAAGAACCACGGTCGCAGGGCGAGTTCGCGCGCGGCGTCGGCCCCGAACCGCGACATGGTCTCCTGGAACGGTCGTGGCCCGCCGTCTTCGTCGAGCGACAGCGTCTCGCCGTCGAGGATCACGTCGTGTGCGGGAAGCGCCCGCACGATCTCGACGATCTCGGGCAGGCGGTGCGTGACGTCGGCGAGGCTGCGGGTGTAGATGCCCACGTCGTCGCCGTGCCGGTGCACCTGGATGCGGGCGCCGTCGAGCTTGTACTCCACGGAGGCGCGGCCCGTGATCTCGAGCGCGGCGGTGGGCGTGGCCGCGGTCGCCGCCAGCATGGGCAGCACCGGGCGGCCCACCCGCAGCCCGACCTCCTCCAGCGCGCCCTCGTCTCCTGTCAGCGCCAGACGGGCGGTCTCCCCGAGGTCGCCCGAGAGCATCGCCGCGCGTCGCACGAGCGCGATGGGCTGATCGGACGCCCGGGCGATCGCGTCGAGCAGCACGCCGCCGAGCGCCCCCGTGCGCAGCTCGCCCAGCATGGCCCTGGCAAGGAAGTCCCACTCCGCGGCGGTGGACCGCGTGGCCAGGGCGCGCAGGAGGTCGCTGCGGACGCCGGCGGATCCGGCACCCGACGCCGTGGACAGCTCCTCGAACGCGTGGTCGACCTCGGCGATCGTGAGACTCGACTCCGCGGCGTGCGCGATGTCGAGTGACGACAGCCCGCGCCAGCCCACCCCCAGTCGTCCCTGGCGGGGGGAGGCGAGCAGGAGACCCACGAGCGCGGGCACGACGGCCTCGTCCGCACCGCGCAGCAGCTCGGCGATCGCGTCGATCTTGGCGAGGCGCGACGAGGTGGACGCGACCTTCTCGGTCGTGGTGACGAGCTCGGAGAGCAGCATCCCCGCATCATGCCACCGGCCGCGGACACCGCGGAAGGAGCTTGACACCGCCCGCCCTGGGGGCGGGGGTGCTCGTTCAGCGCCCGCGGAACTGCGGCCTGCGCTTCTCCTGGAACGCGGCGAAGCCCTCGCGGTAGTCGTCGGTGTCGCACAGGGCGGCCTGCGCCGCGTTCTCGATGCCGACCGCGTCCCACAGCGTCAGCCTCTCGTCGCGGATCCGCGCCACGAGCTCCTTGCTCGCCAGGAACGCTGCCGTCGCGCCCCGGGCGGCAGCGGCGGCGGCCTCCGCGGTCGCCGACACCACCTCGTCGTCGGGGAACACGCGGGAGAACAGGCCCGACTGCACGGCCTCGGTTCCGCTCATCAGGCGCCCGGTATAGATGAGGTCGAGCGTCTTGTGCGCGCCGAGCCGGTCGAGGAACAGCGCGTGACCACCGGAGTCGAGCGTGGCCCCCAGGGCCGCGAACGGAGAGCCGATCTTCGCGGACTCGGCCACGTACACCACGTCGGTCGCGATCAGCAGTCCGAGTCCGACGCCCAGACAGGCCCCGTGCGCGACCGCGAACGTCGGTGCGGGGAACCGCGCCATGCGCTGCAGCAGCGGGGTCACCGCGCCGCCGAGGTAGCCGAGCACGTCGTCGTCGCGCGGGTCGACCGCCGAGATGTCGCGACCGGCGCAGAACGCCCTGCCCTCGCCGCGCAGGACGAGCGCCCGCACCCCGGCGTCCTCCGCGGCGTCGTAGGCGGCGTCGAGCTCGTCGAGCGCGGTCTCGTCGAGGGCGTTGAGCTTCGCGGGCGCGTTCAGGACGACCGTGGCGACGTCGTCGGCGATGGTGAGGTCGATCATGGGGCCCTTCCGGATCAGACGTCGTAGTCGACGACCAGGCGGTCGCTCGTGGGGTGGGACTGGCACGTCAGCACGTAGCCGCGCTCGAGCTCGTCGGGTTCCAGCGCGTAGTTCTCCGTCATGGTGACGCTGCCCTCGATCACCCGCGCGCGACACGTGCCGCACACGCCGCCCGCACACGCGAACGGGGCGTCGGGGCGCACCCGCAGGGCCGCGTTGAGCACCGACTCGCGTGCCGCCACGGGGCTCTCCACCGTCGAGGAGACGCCGTCGAGGTTCACCTCGATGCGCACCGTCTTCTCCCCGGCGCTCACCGTCACGGGGCGCGCGGCCCGCACCGGCTCGTCACCCGTGGTGAACAGCTCGAACCGGATGTGCTCGCGCGGCACGCCCACGTCGGCGAGCACCGCGCGGCACAGGTCGACGAGCGCGAGCGGCCCGCACAGGAACCACTCGTCCACATCGGAGGGGTCGATCAGCGATCCGAGGATCGTGCGCAGCTTGGGCTCGTCGAGGCGGCCGGACAGCACGGGGGCCGTGCGCTGCTCGCGCGACAGCACGTGATGCAGCGTGAGCCGGGTGGGGTAGCGGTCCTTCAGGTCGGCGAGGTCCTCCAGGAACATCACGTCGAGGGTCGAGCGGTTCGTGAACAGCAGCGTGAACCGCGAGGTCCGCGACCGCGTCAGCACGGTGTGCGCGAGGGCCATCAGCGGAGTGATGCCCGATCCGGCGGCGATGCCCACCACGTGCTTCTGGTCGAGGTCGTCGAGCCCCGAGGTGAAGGTGCCCTGCGGGCTCATCACGTCGATGCGGAAGCCGGGGTGCAGACCCGTCTGCGCCCACGTGGAGAAGAGCCCGCCCTCGTCGCGCTTGACCGCCACGCTCAGGCGCGTCGGCCGTCCGTCGGTGCGGTGCTCGGGAGCGCGGCACAGCGAGTACGAACGCCGCACCTCCTCGCCGTCGAGGGTCGTGCGCAGCGCCACATACTGGCCCGGCAGATGGTCGTAGTCGTCGGCGAGCTCGGGCGGCACCGTGAAGGTGACCTCGACGGAATCCTCGGTCAGCGGACGCACGTCCTCGACCTCGAGCGTGTGGAACCGCGCGCGCGTGCGCTCGCGGGAGGCGGGTGCGGCGGCCGCGGGCGGCGTCGCCCGCGCGGGGGAGAACAGCGACATCAGTGCACCTTGAAGTGGTCGAAGGGTTCCAGGCACGCGCGGCACTCGTACAGCGCCTTGCACGAGGTCGAGCCGAAGCGCGACACCTCACGGGTGTCGAGCGAGCCGCAGCGCGGGCACCGCACGCTCAGCGCGAGCCGGATCGGCCCCGACGACACCGCGGCGCGGCCGCTGGGCGGGGCGATGCCGTACTCCCGGAGCTTCTGCGCGCCGGCGTCGCTCATCCAGTCGGTGGTCCACGCGGGGGACAGCACGAGCCGCACCTCGACCTGCGCCCAGCCCGCCGCGGTGAGCGCCAGCACGACGTCGTCGCGGATGGTGTCCATCGCCGGGCAGCCGCTGTACGTCGGGGTGATGTCGACCCGCACCGTGTCGCCGTGCACCTCGACCGCGCGCAGCACGCCGAGGTCCTCGATCGTGAGCACGGGCACCTCGGGATCGGGCACGGCCGCGGCGATCCGCCACGCCTCGGCCCGCGACCCGGCCGCTGTGCCGGTCACCACGACGCCCCC
>NZ_SSDO01000493.1:0-675 GCF_004794395.1 Microbacterium sp. K41
GGCGGCCAGGCGTGCGGCGAGGTCCTCGCCCTCGAGCGTCGCCGCGAGGAAGCCGGAGGCGAACGCGTCGCCGGCTCCCACCGGCTCGACCACGTCCACCGTGGGGGCCGGGACGAACACGGGCTCGGCGTCGTGCGCGAACGCGGTCGCGCCCACGTCGCCGTCCTTCACCACGAGCAGCGCGCAGTGGGGGAGGTGCGCCCGGATCGCGGCCGGTGTCGCGGTGCCCCAGATGCGCTCCGCCTCGTCGCGGCCGACGAAGGCGATGTCGGCGGCGTCCGCGAGTCGCGCGAGCGTCGAGGCCGCGTCCTCCGGGCTCCACAGGGCGCGGCGGTCGTTCACGTCGAACGACACGGTGGCTCCCGCGGCGCGGGCGTCGGCGTACAGCGCATCGACCATCGCCAGGCAGGTGGCGGAGAGCGCCGGGGTGATGCCGGTGGTGTGCACGATGCGCACGCCCTCGAGCCGGGCGGCGTCGAGGAAACCGGGAGCCATGCGGGAGGCCGCGGATCCGCGCCGGTAGTAGTAGACCGCGGATGACTCGACACCGGGATCCTTGAACATGACCCCGGTCGGCGCGTCCCCGTCGCGCTCGACCCACAGCTCGACCCCGCGACGCTCGAGCTCGCCGGCGAGACGGTCGCCCAGCGGGTCGTCGCCGAGGCGCGAGGCCCA
>NZ_SSDO01000494.1:0-7873 GCF_004794395.1 Microbacterium sp. K41
GTCAGCGGTCGTCGCGGGCGTCGTCCGGGTGCACGTCGCCCTGCACGCCGCCGGCGGTGCCCACCCCGATGTCGACGGTCGCGTGCACCCGTCCCTGCCGTTCCAGTCCCGCGAACCAGGGCACCCGCCCGGCGACCTCCGCCGCCCCGTCAGGCAGGGCCGCGACGTGCATCGTCACCCCCCGCTGCGCAAGCTCGCGATCCAGTTCCTCCAGCGCGTCGAGCACGGTGATGGACACCGCCGTCTGCTGCTGCAGCCCGAGCACCACCGCGGTCACCGGGGGCTGCAGACCCGCGACGGTGTCGAGCACGAGCCGTTCGTTCGCGAGGGCGTTCGCGGTGTACAGTCCCCGCTCCAGCTCGATCGCGACCACGGGGCCCACGCGCGTCGTCACGCGCACCCGCGGCACGTTCAGCTCGCGCAGCACCAGGATCAGCGTCACGACCACCCCGATCGCGACGGCCGGGAGCAGCCCGGCCGTCAGTCCGATCACCGCGACCGCGGTCGCGATCCAGAAGTCCGTGCGGCTGATCCGGAACCAGCGCACGAGCTGCGGCACGTCGACCAGTCCGACGACCGCGATGAACACCAGCGCGGCGAGGGTGGCCTCCGGCAGCAGGCTCAGGACCGGGCCGAGGAACAGCGCCACGAGCACCGCGAGGACCACGGTGACGAGCGTCGCGAGTTGGGTGCGCGCCCCGGCGCCCTGGTTCACCGCGCTCTGGGAGAAGCCCCCGGCGGCCGGCATCGCGGCGAAGAACGAGCCGACGGTGTTGGCCGCGCCCGTGGCGAGCAGCTCCTGGTCGCTGTCGATCGGAGGCTCGGCGGGCCGTCGCAGGCTGCGGGCGACCGCCGCCGACTCGAGGAACGCCATCACGGCGATCGCGAGGGCACCGGGAACGAGGACGGGAGCCTGTGCGAAGTCGGGCACCCCGGGCACGGGAAGGCCGCTGGGGACCGGTTCGATCAGATCGACGCCGAGCCGGTCGATGTGGCCCAGGCCCACCAGGAGGATGCCGCCGAGCACGACTACCAGGGCGCCGGGGACCCGGGGGAGGAAGCGGCGGCACAGTAGCAGCACCGCGACCGATCCGGCCGACAGCAGCACGGTCGCCGGGTTCACACTCGCCGCCGCCTCGCCCACGGCGACGAGCGACCGCAGGAAGCCGTGTCCGGAGAAGTCGAACGTCTCTCCCAGGAGTTTCGGCAGCTGCCCGACGGCCACGGTCGCACCGACCCCGATCTTGAGCCCCAGCACGGTCGCCCCGCTGATGTTCTCCACCAGGCTCCCGAGGCGGCACAGCCGCGCCAGCAGCAGGATCGCGCCCACGAGGAGCGTGAGCATCATGAGCGAGCCGAGGGCGTCGTCCGACCCCGCGGCGACCCCGGCCGAGACCAGGGTCGTGGCGGTCAGCGTGGCGATGGTCGACGTGGTCGACACGCTCATGGCGCGACTGCCGCCCAGCACCGCGTACACCAGCATCGGCACGATGCACGTGTAGAGGCCCACCTGCACGGGGAGGTTGGCGATCGTCGCATAGGCCATCGCCTGCGGCACGACCACGGCTCCCGCGGCGAGACCGGCGACGACGTCGCCCGTCACCCATCCGCGTCGATACCCGTCGAGGGTGCTGAGCATCCAGGGCGGCCTGCTCCTCGCGCCCATCCGTTCTCCCTCCACCGTGAGGGAAGCGTACTGCGGTGGACCGACGCGCCGCGCGCTTCCGGCCGGGCCGCCCCGCCGATCACCCGGGTGAACTCGCGCGCCACCCGGTGCGGCAGCGCTCCCACCGCGAGTATCGTCCCCCCGTGCCGTCGAAGTCCGACGACACCGACGTGCTCGATCTCGCGATCGTCTGGGGCCCTCTCGAAGGGCACGGTCGTGGGGGCGCGAACCCCGCCGCGCGCCCTCACGGTCCGTGGACCATCCGCACGCTCCACGGTCGGCCGACGTGGCAGCGGACCCGGGTCTGAATGCCGATGTCGGTGGCCGGGAGGAGGATGCGCGCATGCAGATCACACTCACGCAGCCGGCCGGCCTCGTGGCCAGCCCGGCCTTCAGCCATGTCGCGGTCGTGCCTCCCGGGGCGACGACCATCTACGTCGGGGGCCAGAACGGCGTCGACGAGTCCGGTGCCGTCGTCTCGACCGACGTCGGCGAGCAGTCGGTGCGCGCGGTGCAGAACGCGCGGGTGGCGCTCGAGTCGGCGGGCGCGTCGCTCGACGACGTCCTCAGCTGGACGATCCTGATCCATCAGGATGCCGATCTCCGCGCCGCGTACGGTGCCGTGGCACCCACGCTGGCGCGCGAGGGGGCGCCGCCGCTCGTGACAGCCGCTCTCGTGGCAGGGCTCGGCGTCCCCGGCGCCCTGATCGAGGTGAGCGCGGTCGCCGCGGTCATCCGCGACTGAGGTCAGAGGCGGCCGCGCACGGGGGTACGCTCCACCGTGTCCGGGGTGTCCGGCGGCGTCATCTCCGCCCGCACGCCGAGCAGCCGCACCTCCCGCGCGGGGTCGAGGGTGGCGCCGAGCCGCAGGGCCTCCGCCACCACCTCGTCGCGGCGGGTGGCGGGGGCGGGCAGCTTGTGGCCGAAGGTTTTGGTGTCGAACGGGGCGTAGCGCACCTTGAGGTGCACACGCACAACGGCCCGCCCCTCCTCCGCGCAGTCGTCGAAGGCCTGTCCGGCGAGCTCCCGGAGCGCCGCCTCCACCTGCTCGGGCGTCGTGAGGTTCTGCTGGTAGGTGGTCTCCCGGCTGTGGCTGCGGGCGACCCAGGGGGTGTCGTCGACCGCGGTGGGCCCGAGCCCGGAGCCGAGGCCGTGGTACCACACGCCCATCCGCGGCCCGAATTCGGCGATCAGCTCCTGCTCGTCCGCGTCGGCCAGCTCGCGCACGGTCGTGATGCCGTGCCCGGCCAGACGCTTCTGCACCTTGGGGCCGATCCCCCACAGCTCTCTCGTCCCGCGCTCCCCCATCACCTCGAACCAGTTGTCGGACGTGAGGCGGAACACCCCCCGCGGCTTTCCGAACTCGGTCGCGATCTTGGCGCGCACCTTGTTGTCCCCGATGCCGACCGAGCAGTGCAATGCAGTCGCCTCCCGCACCGCCGCCTGCGCCGCCCGCGCGACTCCTTCCGGGTCGTCGGTAGAGACACCGAGGAAGCACTCGTCCCAACCGAGCACCTCCACCACCACGCCCGGCAGCCCCCGCAGCGCCGTCATCACCGCATCCGACGCCCGCTCATACTCCTCGTGGTCGACCGGAAGGAACACCGCGTCCTCCGGTGCCTTGCGCGCGGCGATCTTCAACGGCATGCCCGAGCCGATCCCGTAGGCCCTCGCCTCATAGGAGGCGGTGGAGACGACCGCGCGCTCGGTGGGGTCGCCGCGCCCGCCGACGATCACGGGTCGACCGGCGAGCTCGGGGCGGCGCAGCACCTCGACGGCGGCGATGAACTGGTCCATGTCCACGTGCAGCACCCACTCGGCCATGCACCGAGTGTGGCGGCTGCGCGCGGGAAAGTCACCCCTCGCGCCGGGCTCAGCCCAGGGCGAGCCCGACCGCGGTCGCGAGCACGGCGAGCAGCGGCAGGGTTCCCTGCATCGCCGCGGCGCGTGCCTTCGAGCGATCGGAGAGCACCAGGACGAGGGCCGCGGCGAGCATCATTCCCGTGCCGGCCAGCACGAGCGTCACACCCACCGTGGCGGCGCCGACGATCACGAGACCGATGCCCAGCAGCGTCGTGAGCGCCAGGAACAGGTTGTAGAAGCCCTGGTTGAACGCGAGCTGCTTCATGGTCACGGCGTCGGCCTCGCTCGCGACGCCGAAGACCTTGCGGGTCTCCGGCTCGGTCCAGCGCAGGGATTCGAGCGCGAAGATGAAGACGTGGAAGGCCGCAGCGGCCGCGGCGAGGACGAGTCCGACGATGAGCACACCCGATTGTCCCGTCGCGAGGCGCTGCGGGGCAAGCCGCTCACACGAGGAAGACCGGCAGCAGCCCGGGGTTGTGGGCATGGACGAGGACCGCGAACACGACGGCGTCGAACAGCAGGTGGACGGTCACCACGTAGGCGAGAGAGTGCGTGCGGAGGAAGATGAAGCCCTGCAGCAGCGCGAACGGGATGGTCAGCAGCGGCCCCCACTCGCGATAGCCGAGCTCCCACAGGAACGACACGAACACGATCGACTGGAGCACGTTCGCCAGGGCGTCCGGGAAGTGCCGCCGCAGCAGGGCGAAGACGGTGCAGATGAAGAACAGCTCGTCCCAGATGCCGACCGCGCCGACGCCGACGAACAGGCGGGCGATGAGGTCGGGCGTGTCGACCACCGGCCAGTTCTGATACACGCCGCTGCTGATGAAGTAGTACGGCAGGATCAGCCAGCCCAGCACGAGCACCGCCACCAGCCAGCCCCACTGGAGCCGCCCCCAGCGCCGCCCCGTGCGCCACGGGAACGAGATCGCCCGGTCGCGGTACACGAAGCGGGAGATCAGGTACGGCACGGCGACCGCGCCGCCCAGCGCGAGGGTGAACCGCAGCATCGCGAGGTTGTCCAGCTCCGCGGCGAGCGGGATGACGCTCACGATCAGCATGCCGACCGCGATGAGCGACAGGTCGCGCGTGAGCGACGGGGTCCGTCGCCGCCCGTCTTCCGGCACCGCGCCCGCCTCCGCAGCGTCCGTCCGTCGGGAGTTCCCCGAGCGCTCCGCGACCCACGCCGCAGCGACGCCGACCGCGAGCAGCAGCCACCCGAGCCAGGGCAGTTCCAGCACGAAGAACGCCGGAGCCGCGGCGCACACGAGCGCGGCCGCCACCACGCCGCCCGCACGGAGGGAGGTGGCCGTCGCGGGCAGGGTCACGCGCGCGCCCGCCGACGGTACACGAGGTCGCGGATGTCGCGTCCCTTCGCGATGCCCTTCCGCTCGAAGGCCGTCATCACGCGCCCGTCGAAGCGCTCCGCCCACTCACCGTCGAACGCGCGCTCGAAGAGCGGATCCTCGTCGAGCACCTCGCGCATCTGGAGCGCATAGTCCTCCCAGTCGGTCGCGAGCCGCAGCAGACCGCCGTCGCGCAGCGCCCTGGCCGCGGTCGCGCCGAAGCCCGCACGGACGAGGCGGCGCTTGGTGTGCCGCTTCTTGTGCCAGGGGTCGGGGAAGAAGATCCACACCTCGCGCGCGGCACCCTCGGGCAGGTACGACGACAGCACCTCCGGCGCGTTGGCCTCGACCACGCGGAGATTGCGCGCGCCCTCCCGGTCGGCATCGAGCATGGTGCGCGCGAGTCCCGCCCGGAACACCTCGACCGCCAGGAAGTCGTCGTCCGGGCGGGAGGTCGCGGCGGCGACGATCGCGTGGCCCTGGCCCGAGCCGATCTCGACGTACAGGTCGGCGTGCCTGCCGTACTCGGCCGCGGGGTCGAGCCGTGCTTCCGGGTGCACCGAGGTCCAGGCCACGTCGCGCGGCACGTCCAGCAGGTACTGCGGGCCGAGCTCGGCGAAGGCGCGCTCCTGCGCGTCGGACATCCGGCCGCTGCGGCGCACGAAAGACACCGGTTCGTCGCGGAACGTGCGGGGTTCGGGCATGGTTCCAGGGTAGCCGTCGGCGCTCCGCCGCCCGGACCGGAGCGCTAGCCCGCCGGCTCCGTGACGAAGTCGATCAGCTCCTCCACACGGCCGAGCAGCGCGGGTTCGAGGTCGCGATACGTGGTGACCTTGGACAGGATGTGCTGCCAGGCCCGCGCGGTGTCGGCCTGGGTCTCGTGCGGCCATCCGAACGCGCGGCAGATGCCCGTCTTCCAGTCCACGCCGCGCGGGATCTCGGGCCACGCCGCGATGCCCAGCGCCCGCGGGGTGACGCACTGCCACACGTCGACGAATGGGTGGCCGACGATGCGCACGTGCCGACCGTGGGGTCCGCGGGCCACGGCCTCGGCGATGCGCGACTCCTTCGATCCCGGCACGAGGTGGTCCACCAGCACGCCGTAGCGCCGCTCGCGGCTGGGCGGCTCGGCGGCGAGGAGCTCGTCGAGCAGGTCGACGCCCTGCAGATACTCCACCACGACGCCCTCCACCCGCAGGTCGGCGCCCCACACCTTCTCGACCAGCTCGGCATCGTGGCGTCCCTCGACGAGGATGCGGCTGGGAAGCGCGGTCCTGGCGCGCTGGTCGGCGACCGCGAACGAGCCGGAGGCCGTGCGTCGCGGTCCCTGCTCCTTCGCGGCGGGGACGGTCAGCCGCACGGGCGCGCCGTCGATCAGGAAGCCGCCGCCGAGCGGGAAGAGGCGCTTGCGCCCCTTCCAGTCCTCGAGCTCGACGGTGCCGCCCTGCACGCGCGTCACCGCGCCGCAGTAGCCGTCCGCGGCGACCTCGACCACGAGGTCGATCTCGGCCGGGACGATCGGCACCTGCTTCGCTCCGCGTTCGCGCCAGCCCGACGCCAGCACATCCGATCCGTACCTGTCGTCCATGCCCTCCAGCGTATGTGTCTCCGCTGACGGCGAACGGCGATGCGCCCCGCGGCGCTGTCGCGTGTCGTACCCAGTGCATAGACTCGTGACATGGGGCTCGGCTGCCGGTCGGAGGGAACACGATGACGAAACGGTGGCTTGCGCTGGCCGCACTTCTGCTGGCCGCGATGATCGGGACGTTCAGCACGTCCGCCGCCTCCGCCACCGATCCGCTCACGCTCGACGCCGGGTACGTCACCGATCAGGCCGGGGTCCTGAGCCCGTCCGAGAAGAGCACGGTCGAGACCCGCTTGCAGGAGCTCTCGGCCAACTCCTCGGCCGACCTCTTCGTCGTGCTCGTCGACGACTTCACCAACCCCTCCGACAGCGCGGACTGGGCCGACGCGGTGGCGTCGGCGAACAACCTCGGCCCGTCGCAGTACCTGCTCGCGATCGCGGTCGACGGCCGCAGCCTCTACATCTCCGCCGACTCCTCCGGTCCGCTGAGCAACAGCCAGCTCGACGGCATCGAGAACGACATCGCACCGCTCGCGGGAGCCGGGGACTGGGCGGGCGCGATCACCCTCGCGGCCGACCGGATCCAGGGCGACGGCGGCGCGGGTGCCCTGCGGGTGACGCTCATCGTGGTCGCGGTCGTCGTCGTGCTGCTCCTGATCTGGCTCGTGGTCTCGCTCGTCCGCCGTGCGCGGCGCAACGCCGCCATCCGCGAGCGCGGCGCGATGCCCGAGACCCCCGACCCCGCCGACCCGTTCTCCACGCTCACCGACGCGCAGGTCGAGCAGCAGGCCGGTGCCGCGCTCGTGCAGGCCGACGACGCCATCACGTCCAGCCGCGAGGAGCTCGGCTTCGCGGTGGCGCAGTTCGGCGACGGGGCGACGGCCGAGTTCACGCGCGCGGTCGACGAGGCCAAGGCGAAGATCGCGGAGGCGTTCGACCTGCGGCAGAAGCTCGACGACGAGATCGAGGACTCCGTCCATGACCGCCGGGCGTGGCACATCCGCATCATCCAGCTCGCCGACGAGATCGACCGCGTGCTCGACGAGAACACCGAGGCGTTCGACGCACTGCGCCAGCTGGAGCAGAACGCGCCGCAGGAGCTCGAGCGCGTGCGCGGAGAGCGCGCCGCACTGACCCCGCTGCTGCCGACCGCCGCCTCGTCGCTCGCCGCGCTCTCGGCCGCGTACGATCCGGCCGCGTTCGCCACGGTGGCCGACAACCCGACGCAGGCGCAGGAGCGTGCAGCCCTCGCCGACCGCTCGATCCAGGCTGCCGAGCAGGCGATCGCCGCCGGGCGATCGGGCGAGGCGGCGTTCGCGATCCGCACCGCGGAGCAGTCCGTGGCGCAGGCCGGCCAACTGGTGCGGGCGATCGTGGCGCTCGGCACGGAGCTGTCCGCCACGCAGCGCGCCG
>NZ_SSDO01000495.1:0-1837 GCF_004794395.1 Microbacterium sp. K41
GAGAACGTGGCCGACGCGATCCGGCGGGCGGGCGGCGAGGCCATCGCCGCCGACCCCGAGGCGCTCCCACCCCGGATCGCCGACCGCTACCTGGAGCTCAAGGCCGCCGGACGGCTGTGACCGGGGCCGTCGTCAGCCGGCGACGAGTCGCGGCGTGCCGGCCTCGTACTCGACCAGGTCGCCGCTCTCCCCGCGGCGGTACGCCCGTCCGCCGATGGCGAGCATGTAGACGAGGAACACGGCGAGCGCCGCGGCCCCGATGCCGATCTTGACCGGCCACGGCAGCGCCCAGCCCGTGACGAAACCCTCCACCAGGCCGGACAGGAACAGGGCGAAGACGAGCCCGATCGCGACCGTGGCGAGGGCCCGCCCCTCCTCCGCGAGCGCTTCACCGCGCGACCGGCGACCCGGCGCCACCCACGCCCAGAACACGTGCAGCCCGGCGGCGGCTGCGACGAAGATGCAGGTCATCTCGAGCATGCCGTGCGGCAGGATGTAGAGCACCATCAGGTCGGCCTTGTCGTGGGCCGCCATGACCGCGCCTGACGTGCCGAGCCCGATGGCGTTCTGCAGCAGCATGTAGATCGGCCAGATGCCCGTGACGCCGAACAGCACGCACTGCATCGCGATCCAGGCGTTGTTCGTCCACACCATGCCCATGAACACGGCAGCGGGGTTCTCGGTGTAGTACCCGGTGAAGCTCTCGTCGGCGTACTGCTCCAGGGCGTCGGGCGGGCCGAGCGTCGCCACCAGCGCCGGATCGCTCGCGATCCAGCCCGCGACGCCCACGGCGACCGCGATGAACGCGACCGCGATGATCAGGGTGGTCCAGCGCAGCCGGTACAGGGCGGCGGGGAGCTGGAGCCCGAAGAAGCGCCCGACCTGGGTGAGGATGCTGTCGGAGGCGCCGGTGAGCCGCAGTCGCGCGCGCACCAGGATCGTCGAGAGGTAGGCGCCCTGCGGCGAGTCGCCGACGGAGGTCTTGAGCTCGGCGAGGTCGGCGGATGCGGCGCGGTAGCGCACGATGAGCTCGTCGACCCCCGCGCCGTCGAGGCGAGCGCGGCTGAGCTGATCCAGCCGCTCCCACTCGGACCGGCGGACGTCGGTCAGGGCATCGGCATCCACCTGATTTACTGTACTCATGTCCGCGCAGATCGACGTCTCCGACGAGGTGCTCTCCGGAGAGGCGGTCGCGATCGACGTGCAGCCGGTCGGGTTCGTGCTCCGCGCCGCGGGAGCGATCATCGACATGCTCGTGGGCTACGGCGTCTTCGTGCTGTGGATCTTCCTGCGCATCTGGCTGCTCGACGCCGGCGTGCTCGACGAGGCGACCGACCGCATCGCCACCGTCTCCGCGCTCGTGGTGAGCTTCGTCGTCCTGCCGATCACGATGGAGGTCGCCCTGAAGGGACGCAGCCTCGGCAAGCTCGCGGTCGGCGGGCGCATCGTGCGCTTGGACGGCGGCGCCGCCGGGTTCCGGCACGCCTTCATCCGCGCGCTCCTCGGCGTGCTGGAGATCTACCTCACGTTCGGTGGCCTGGCGGTGCTGGTGGGCGCGTTCACCTCCCGCTCGCAGCGACTGGGCGACCTCGTCGCCGGCACGTACAGCCAGCGCGTGCGCACGCCACGGCTGACCGGGCACGCGCCCGTGCTTCCGCCGCAGCTCGCCGGATGGGCGCAGATCGCCGACGTCGCCCGGCTGCCCGATCGCCTGGCGCGCCGCATCTCGCAGTTCCTGGAGAGCGCGCCGCGGATGATGCCCGCCGCGCGCGAGCGGGTGGCGCAGGGACTGCTCGCGGAGGCGGCGCCGTTCGTGTCGCCGGTGCCCGCCGCCCCC
>NZ_SSDO01000049.1:0-1513 GCF_004794395.1 Microbacterium sp. K41
GAGCTGCGCGACCTGCGGCAGCAGCCCGCGGCGGCGCCCGACGCCCCCACCGAGGTCATCCCGGTCGCCGCGCCCGCCGCGGTGTCGACCGGACGCATCCGCGTCTCGACCGGACAGGTGGTCACGCTCGACCGCACGGTCATCATCGGCCGTCGCCCGCGCTCGACCAGGGCCAGCGGGGCGAACATGCCGCACCTGATCGCGGTCGAGAGCCCGCAGCAGGACATCTCGCGCAGCCACCTCGAGGTGCGTCCCGAGGGCGACACCGTGGTGGTCATCGACCTGCACACGACGAACGGCTCGACGCTGCTGCGCCCCGGTGCCGACCCGGTGCGGCTGCACCCCGGCGAGCAGACGCTCGTGCTGTCCGGCGACGTGGTGGACCTCGGTGACGGCGTGACCGTCGCGTTCGAGGACCTGCCGTGAGTCGTCGCCCCTCCCCGCCGCCCGCCCTGCCCGGCTTCACCTATGTGGAGCCGCTGGGCACGGGCGGCTTCGCCGATGTCTTCCTGTACGAGCAGGAGATGCCGCGGCGCCGGGTCGCGGTGAAGGTGCTGCTCGCCGACCGCATCTCCAGCGGGGCGGCGCAGGAGTTCGCCGACGAGGCGAACGTGATGGCGATGCTGTCCACGCACCCCGCGATCGTCACGATCTATCAGGCGGGTGTCGCGGGCGACGGGCGCCCGTACCTGGTGATGGAGTACTGCCCGCGGCCGAACCTGCAGCTGCGCTCGCGCAAGGAGCCGTTCTCGGTGGCCGAGGCGCTGCGCGTCGGCGTCCAGGTCGCGGGGGCCGTGGAGACCGCGCATCGTGCGGGCGTGCTGCACCGCGACATCAAGCCGGCGAACATCCTCGTCACGGAGTACAACCGTCCGGCGCTGACCGACTTCGGCATCGCGTCCACCACGGGCGCGACGGGCGAGGCGTCGGGCATGTCGATCCCGTGGTCGCCGCCGGAGTCGTTCGCCGAGCCGCCGCAGAGCGGACCGCGCACCGACGTGTGGGCGCTGGGTGCCACGCTGTACACGCTGCTCGCGGGGCGTTCGCCGTTCGAGCGCCCGGGGGAGCGCAACTCCAGCGCCGACCTGATCGAGCGCATCGAACGGGCGGCGCTGCCCCCGCTCGGCCGTCCCGACTCGCCCGAGAGCCTGCAGCGGCTGCTCGAGCGGGCGATGGCCAAGAACCCCGACGACCGCTTCCCGAGCGCGGTCGCCTTCGCCCGGGCGCTGCAGAAGGTGCAGATCGAGCTGTCGCACTCGGTCACGCCGATCGACATCGTCGACGACCACCCGCCCGCGGAAGATCTGGAGGACGACAACGACGGCCTGACCCGGGTGCGCGAGATCGTCAGCATCGACCCCGGCATGTCCACCTCCACGCGGCCGTCCGCGGCCACGCAGCCCAAGGGTCCGTCGGTCGTGGTGCCCGACGCCCCGCGGTTCGACTCCCCGCCGCGTCCGGAGCCCGACGTGGAGCAGACGCAGCGTCGCGACACCGCCGCGACCGCCGCCGC
>NZ_SSDO01000496.1:0-1404 GCF_004794395.1 Microbacterium sp. K41
CCGACGCCCCCCGTGCAGCCGCCCGTGGTTCCGCCGACCCGTCGGTCGTCGAGGCCGGCTCCGACCGAGGAATGAGCGCCATGCGGGACGGCCGGCTGGGCGTCGGCATCGTCGGTGCAGGTCGCGTCGGGCCCGTGCTGGGCGCTGCGCTCGCCGGTGCAGGTCACGCCGTCGTCGGTATGACCAGTGGATCCGACGACGAACGAGCCTCGGCCGTGCTCCCCGGTGTGCCCGTGCTCGAGACGCAGGAGGTCGTCCGCCGGGCCGAGCTCGTGATCCTCGCCGTGCCCTCCGAGCAGCTCCCGGCGCTTGTCGCCGGCATCGCCGAAGTGGGCGGGTGGCAGGTGGGTCAGCTGGTGCTGCACACCGATGCGGCGCACGGCATCGAGGTGCTCCGTCCTGCCGCTGAGCGCGGAGCGATCCCGCTGGCGGTGCACCCGGCGATCACGTTCACCGGGACATCGATCGATCTCCGTCAGTTGCAGGCCGGCTATGCCGCGGTGACCGCTCCCGCGGCCGTCCTCCCCATCGCGCAGGCGCTGGCCGTGGAGATGGGCTGCGAACCGGTGGTGATCGCGGACGCGGACCGGCCGGCGTACGCGGATGCGATCGCGACCGTGACCGAGTTCTCGCGGTCGATCATCGGGCAGTCCACGTCCCGGCTGCGGGAGATCGGCGTCGACAATCCCGGGGGGTACCTGTCTGCGCTCGTGCAGTCCACGGTGGAGCGGGCGCTGCGCGAGTCGTCCGAGCCGCCACCCCTGATCTGACGGCGCTCACCGTCCGCCCGAGAAGCCGCCGCCGCCCCCGCCGCCCGAGAAGCCGCCGCCGAACGATCCGCCGCTCGACGAGGACCCGGTCGTCGGCGCCGTGTACGTCGCCGCCGACTGCGACGACGACATGAACGCCGCGAGCTGCACGCGCAGCGCGAGCGAGGTGGGATCGCCGATCCAGGCCGCGCCGCGCTGCTCTCGGGTGTAGGCGCGTTCGAGGACCTCGCCCCACTCGTCCTCCATCCCGAACAGCATCGCGTACGGCAGCAGTCGCTCATACACGTGGATCACCTCGGCACCATCGACCTCACGGCGTTCCGCACCGGTGTACGACTGCAGCATGCGCAGGCGGTCCTCCTCGGCCACGCGGATGAACTCTCGCACGCCCTGGAGGTATTCGAGCGTCCGGGCACCCTCCGGGGTGAGCACGGTGTGCTTCGAGAACGAGTAGAAGGCGGCGATGCCGACCAGCACCACGGCGAACGCCGCGGCGACGAGCCCCGGGATCGCGGCCAGCCGCCCGCTCGCCACGGCCCAGATGCCCACCCCGAGGCCCGCCAGCGCGATCGCGATGGCACACCACTGCACGACGACGGCGCCGCGGCTCCGGGCCCGCTCCGTGAGGCCCCGC
>NZ_SSDO01000497.1:0-205 GCF_004794395.1 Microbacterium sp. K41
TGACCGATGTGGGCGACACGATCGCGTACTCGTTCACGATCACGAACACGGGCAACGTCCCGTTGGCCGATGTCGGGGTGAACGACCCGAAGGTCGGCACCGTGACGTGCGATGTCACGACGCTCGCGCCCGGAGAGGTCGCGATTTGCACCGCGGCGCCGTACGTCATCACGCAGGCCGACGTCGACGCGGGCGGGGTCGAGAA
>NZ_SSDO01000498.1:0-4232 GCF_004794395.1 Microbacterium sp. K41
CGGAGCCCGAGCGCATCCCGGTCGCCGACCCCCTGCACCGCACCCCGCCGCAGCCGCCGCGCGACCTCGCCTGACTCACCACACCCCCGACGGCCTCTGGCCGCGGCACGGCGCACTCAGCGAAAGGAGCCGTGCCGCGGACACAGGCCGCCGGGGTCGCGTCAGCTCAGGTGCACGCGCTCGGTCCGCTGCCGCTGCTGCCCGAGCCCCTCGATCTCGATCGTCATCTCATCGCCGTCCTGCAGATAGGGGAAGCGTCCGGAGAGCGCGACGCCCTGCGGGGTACCGGTGTTGATCACGTCGCCCGGCTCCAGCACCAGGTAGTGACTGAGCTCGTGCACCAGTTGCAGCACCGGGAAGATCATGTCGGCCGTGGAGGAGTCCTGCCGCGGCTCGCCGTTCACGAAGGAGCGGAGGCGCAGCGCCTGCGGGTCGACCTCGTCGGCGGGCACGAGCGCGGGGCCGAGGGGGTTGAACGTCTCGGAGCACTTCCCCTTCGACCACTGCCCGCCCGAGACGTCGAGCTGGTACGCCCGCTCCGACACGTCGTTGGAGATGGTGTACCCGGCGATCACGTCGCGGGCGGCCTCGGGCGACGGGAGGTAGCGAGCGGTCCTGCCGATCACCACCGCGAGCTCCACCTCCCAGTCGACCTTCTCCGCACCGGGCGGCAGCAGCACCACGTCGTTCGGGCCGACCACGGTGTTGGGGTGCTTGAAGAAGAGCACCGGGTGCGCGGGCGGCTCTGCGCCGGACTCGGCCGCGTGCGCGGCGTAGTTCTGGCCGATGCACAGGACCGCGGTCGGGCGGGCGACAGGAGCGCCGAGGCGGAGGCCGTCGACGTCGGCGACGGGCAGCTCGTCGCGGCGCAGGGCCTCGCGGGTGCGGGCGATGCCGTCGGCGGCGAGGAACGCCCCGTCGATCTCGGCCGTGAGGGGCGCGAGGTCGCGGATCACCCCGGCGTCGTCGCGGACGTAGGGGTGTTCGTGGCCGGCGGGGCCGAGGCGCAGGAGTTCCATGTCGGGCTTTCGGGTCAGCGGGCGGCGGCGAACGACGGGTTGACGATCGGCACGGACTCGCCCGCGAACGACCGGATGATGTTCTGGGCCGCGTGCACCGGCAGGTCGGCGAGGGCCTCGGGGGAGTACCAGGCGGCGTGCGGGGTGAGCAGCACCTGGTCGAGGTCGCGGAGCGGGGAGTCGGCGGCGAGCGGTTCCCCCGCGAAGACGTCGAGCGCGGCGCCGCCGAGGTGTGCGTCGCGGAGGGAGGCGGCGAGCGCGTCCTCGTCGATGAGCGGTCCGCGGCAGGTGTTCACGATCACGGCGCCCGGCTTCATGGTGGCGAGGGCGGCCGCGTCGATCAGGTGCCGGGTGGCGTCGGTGAGGGGCACGTGGAGGGTGAGGATGTCGGCGCGGGCGATGGCGTCGGGGATCCCGACGGGCTCGCAGCCCGCCTCGCGCACGGCGTCGGCGGGGGCGTACGGGTCGGCGACGAGCACACGGAAGCCGAGGCCGCGGAGTCCGCGCGCGACGAGCGAGCCGATACGGCCGAAGCCCAGCACGGACACGGTGGTGGTGGAGGGGCGCACGGCGAGCGGTCGGGCGTCCACGGCCTTCCAGGTGCCGGCGCGCACGGCGCGGTCGTAGGCGGGGAGTCCGCGCGCCTGGGTCATGATCATGGCCACGGTGTGCGCGGCGACCTCTTCGATGCAGTAGCTGGGGGTGTTGGCGACGGCGATGCCGCGGGCGGTGGCGGCGTCGACGTCGATCATGTCGTACCCGATGCCGACGCGGCTGATGAGGCGCAGGTTGGGCATCCGGTCCATGAGGTCGCCGTCGATGCGTGCCCACTGCACCACGAGTCCCTCGGCCTCGGCGCCGAGCACGGCGATGTCGTCGGGGCTGCCGGAGGCGGCGCGATCGGCGCGCAGGCCCGCGCCGCGGAGGGTGTCTTCGATGACGGTCCCCGGGAGGTCGCAGTCGGTGACGAGGATGAACGGCGCAGTCATGGGAGCGATGCTATAGCATCTAGCAAAGCGTTGTACAGCGGCTGACAGCGACCGGTTCTTGCTATAGCGTTTAGGCATGACTGTTCGCCGCGCACTCATCACCGGCGCGAGTTCCGGCATCGGAACCGCCGCCGCCCTCGAACTCGCCCGCGAGGGCGCCGCCCTCTGGATCACCTACACCGGGCGCGAGGCCGAGGCCGAGCGCGTCGCCGAGGAGTGCCGGGCGGCCGGTGCCGCCGAGGTGCTGGTGTCACGGCTCGACCTGCGCGACCCCGAATCGATCGACGCGCTCACCGACCGCATCACCGTCACCTGGGGCGAGCTGCACGTGCTCATCAACAACGGCGGAGTCTGCCCCTACACGCCCTACCCCGACATCGACATCGAGGAGTGGGACTTCGTCCTCGAGACCAACGCGCGCGGCACCTTCCTGCTCACCCGGGCGGCACTCCCCCTGCTGCGCGCCGCCGAGGGCGACCGGTCGGTGGTCAACATCGCCTCGATCGCCGGACAGGTCGGCGCCCTGCAGACCGGCATCCACTACGCCGCCAGCAAGGGGGCGCTGCTCGCCATCACCCGCAGCTTCGCGCGACACCTGGCCTCCGAGGGCATCCGCGTCAACGCCGTCACCCCCGGCCCTGTCGCCAGCGCCATCACCGACCAGCTCCAG
Source organism: Microbacterium sp. K41 (assembly GCF_004794395.1). NCBI lineage: Bacteria > Bacillati > Actinomycetota > Actinomycetes > Micrococcales > Microbacteriaceae > Microbacterium > Microbacterium sp. K41. Next base: position 2,679 of record NZ_SSDO01000498.1, read on the forward strand.
GGCGAGGGGCGCGCGAAGCTCGAAGCCGGCATCCCCCTCGGCGCGTTCGGCCAGCCCGAGGACGTCGCCTGGATCATCGCGTCGCTCGCCTCGGAGCGCGCCCGCTTCATCACCGGAGCCACCTACGACGTCAACGGAGGAGTTCGCATTGACTGACCGCACCGCCCTCGACCGATCCGCGCACGACACCGTGCAGGCACAGCTCGACGCGTTCAACGCCCACGACCTCGACGCGTTCGTCGCCACCTACGCCGACGACGCCGTCATCACCGGTGTCGCGCCCGAACCCATCGTCGGCGCCGAAGCCATCCGCGCGTTCTACGAACCCCGGCTGCAGAACCCCGAGCTCTCGTGCGTCATCGAGTCGAGCGTGCTCTTCGGCGCGCGGTGGGTCGTGGCGCAGGAGCAGGTGATCAACGCGGGTGTCGCGACCGAGACCATCGCGACCTTCGACGTGGCGGACGGCCGCATCGCGCGGGCGTCGATGCTCAAGGCCTGAGGCGCGGAGGCGGGGTCACCTGCGGCGGTACCCGTCCGCACGGTGGGCGATGCGCAGGACGTACACCGTGCGAGTCTCCTCGTCGACGCGGACCACCACGCGATAGGCGATCCCGACATACCCGCTGCGCTGGCCCTCGAGTTCGGCACCGAGCGCCTTGGTCGTCCGCATCGGGTTCTCGGCGAGGGGGCCCTCCAGGAACCGGAGAACGGCATCGGCGAGCTTCGGCTCCAGTCGGTGGAGTGCTCGCACCGCGGGACCCGTGAGCTGGACGTCGTAGTGCTCCGCGGTCACCGCCGACCCAGTTGCTCTCGCACCTCGGCCAGACTCAACGTGCGTCCTGCGGCGATGTCTGCATCGGCTTCCGCGACCTCTTCCGCGTGCTGCGGATCTTGCAGGAGCGCGAGAGTCGCCTGCAGTGCGTGAAGGTCGTCGACACTCAGCATGACCACCGCGGGACGCCCGTGACGAGTGATGGTCACCGCCTCGTGCGTGGTGTCCACCGACTCGACCAGTTGAGAGAACCTGTCCTTCGCCTCGCTGACTGAGACCGTCTGCATAGTCATGAACATAGCCTAAATTCAGGCCCGATTTCTGGCCAGTATTCTCGGCGACGGCCCTCGTCCGGGGCCTCACTCGTGCTCGGGGAGGATCGGCGTGGACCAGCCGGGGTCGCGTCCGAGCTGTGCGGCGCGGGAGACGGAGGTCGCACCGTAGCGGTCGCGCAGGGTGTCGAGCACCGAGTCGAGGCGGGCGTCGTCGCCCCAGTCGATCGGGAGTTCCGGCTGCACGCGGTCGGCGCGGTCGAGCTGCGACAGGGAGAGGCCGAGCAGCGTGATGCCGCGGTCGGCGACCTCGGACTGCGCGGCGGCGAGCAGGGTGCGCGCCACCGTGAGGAGGATCGCGGTGCGGTCGGTCGGCGCGCCGAGCGTGCGGGAGCGGGTGGCCTTCGTGAAGTCGCCGAAGCGGAGCCGCAGCACCACCGTGCGGCACACGCGGTCGCCGTCGCGCAGCCGCCGGGCGAGCCGGTCGACGATCTGCGTGAGGATGAGGTC
>NZ_SSDO01000499.1:0-3056 GCF_004794395.1 Microbacterium sp. K41
CCGCTCCCGCCGCCACCGCTCCCGCTGCCGCTGCCGTTCCCGCCGCCGCGACGCCGAGCACGACGGAGATCGTGCCGGCCGCCGACCTCGCGACGCCGCTGCCGTGGACGCGGACGGTGTGGAACGGCCGTGCGCCGCGTCACCTCACGACCTCTCCGGACACGGGTCGCCGCCGCCCGACCTGGACGCAGGCGATCGCGGGGCTCTTCGGTGCCGCGGCCCTGGGCGTGCTGGCCGGCGCGGCCGTCGCGCTGGTGCGGGCACTGCTGAGCGCCCCGTTCATGCAGGACTTCCTGGCAGCGTTCCCCGGCGAGTACGAGCCGGCGATCCCGGTCGAGCCGGGCTTCGCGCCGTGGGTCAACTGGGCGCATTTCTTCAACATGTTCCTGATCGTGCTGATCATCCGCTCGGGTCTGCAGGTGCGCACCGAGAAGCGGCCGACCGTGTTCTGGACGCCGCGGAACAACCCCAAGGGAAAGATCAGCCTGAACCTCTGGTTCCACCAGGCGCTCGACATCCTGTGGCTCGTGAACGGCGTGGCCTTCGTGGTGCTGCTCTTCGTCACCGGGCACTGGGTGCGCATCGTGCCGACGAGCTGGGAGGTCTTCCCGAACGCGCTGTCGGCGGCCCTGCAGTACGTCTCGCTCGACTGGCCGCACGAGAACGGCTGGAACAACTACAACAGCCTGCAGCAGCTCGCCTACTTCGTGACCGTGTTCGTGGCGGCGCCGCTCGCCGCCGCCACCGGTTTCCGCATGTCGGGGCTGTGGCCGAAGAGGGCGGAGCGGCTGTCGAAGGCGTACCCGGTGGAGTGGGCGCGCGCGCTGCACTTCCCGATCATGCTGTACTTCGTGGCGTTCATCGTCGTGCACGTGGCACTCGTGATGCTCACCGGGTTCCAGCGCAACCTCAACCACATGTTCGCGGCGCAGGATGCGGCGACCTGGACCGGGTTCTGGGTGTTCGTGCTCTCGCTCGTCGTGATCGCGGGCGCGTGGGCGGCGGCGCGTCCGCTCGTGCTCGCCCCGATCGCGAAGCTCTTCGGCAAGGTCTCCGGTCGCTGATCGCCCGAGGCGAGCGGGTGTTGACAGGTCACCAAGCAAACGCTTGACTGGGGCGTGTCGCTGCCTCTCGCCTTCTTCTCCTTCGTCCGTCTCGACGACCGCTCACAGCACGCCGAGTACAACCGCTGGCATCAGCTCGACCACCGGCCCGAGAACCTCGCCCTGCCCGGCGTCGCAGGGGGAGGCCGGTGGGAAGTGCGACCGACGGGTGATGGTCTGGCCACAGGGTCACTCGCCGGCGCTGTGGACTTCGTCGCCATGTACTGGTTCCGCGACCCGGTCGACGAGTCCGTCGCCGCGTGGGATGCGCTCGGGGAGGCCTCGTTCCAGTGGGGTCGCGGGCCGCTGCTCCCGGGCATCCAGCGCCCCCTGCTCGCGTTCTTCCGTCCGGTGAAGGGCTATGCCGCCCCGCGCGCTCTGGTGTCGCCCGACGTGCTGCCCTACCGCCCGAACCGCGGACTGCACCTCACCGCCACCCGCTTCGCCGAGCCGCATGGCCACAAGGCCCACGAGGCGCATCGGCGAGAGGACCGCGAACTCATCCCGGCCCTGCTCGACGTGGACGGCGTCGCCGGCGCCTGGACCTTCTCGTACAGCCACCCGCAGCGGCACTCCTCCCTGCCGTTCGACGAGAGCCCGGCCGATGAGCCGGGGTCCCTGCGCCTCCGCCTGCTCTATCTGGAGGACGATCCCGACCTCGTGACCCCGGCTCTGCGCGCCGTGGAAGAGCGGTTCCCCGGGGCGGGCGAGGTCGTGCTGTCGACCCCGGTGCACACGATCATCCCGTGGCAGGACTGGTGAGCGCCGATCTCGAACGGCGGCTGCGGGCGCTCGAGGACCGCGCAGAGATCGCCGAGCTGATCGCGCGGTACGGGCCCGCCGTGGACAGCGCGGACGCCGCCGAGGTCTCGGCGCTCTGGGCGGCGGATGGCACCTACCGCTTCGACGACACGGTTCTGGACGCGGACGGCATCCGGACCCTGGTCGACCTGCCGTCGCACCGCGAGTATCTGCGCCGCGGCTGCGCGCACGTACTCTCCGCCCCTCGGATCGAGATCGACGGGGACACGGCGGTGGCCGTGACGCACTCCGTGGTGCTGCTGCGCGACGGCGACCACTGGGAAGCGGAGCGGGTCAGCGCCAACCGGTGGGAGCTGGTGCGAACGACGAACGGATGGCGCGTGCGGGAGCGCCGCAATCACCTGCTCGACGGGGATGCGGTCGCCAGAGAGCTGCTCGCTCCCTGAGTGCTCGGGCTCCGGCTCAGCCCTCGAAGCGCGAGAGCGGGGTCTCACCCGCGGCGGCGAGCCGGGCGAGCGTCCGCGCGCGCGGACCGAGGGCGCTGCCGAACCGCACGTCCCATCCCTCGTGGCTGTCGTCGCCGAGCGCCGCGCGCGCGTGATGCGGCCAGTTGGGGTCGTCGAGCGCCTCCCGGCCGAGCAGCACGAGATCGGCGTCGCCGTGGTCGAGCAGTCGATCGGCCTGCACGGGGTCCACGATCAGGCCCACCGTCGCGGTCGGCACCCCGGCCTCGTCGCGGATGCGGCGGGAGAAGTCGGCGTGGAAGGCGAAGCCGCGGCGGACCCTGGTGTCCGTCGAGCGGTCGGTGGTGATGCCCCCGGACGAGGTGTCGATGAGGTCCACGCCCTCCGCGGCGAGGGCGCGCGCGATGCCGACCGTGTCGTCGATGCCCAGTCCGTCCGCGGCGCCGTCGACCGCGGACAGCCGGAACGACAGCGGGATGCCGTCGCCGATCGCCGACCGCACGGCGGTGACCACCTCGCGCGGGTAGCGGAGCCGGTTCTGCGGACTGCCGCCGTACGCGTCGGTGCGACGGTTCGACACGGGGGAGAGGAACGAGTGCAGCAGGTAGCCGTGGGCGCCGTGCAGCTCGACGAAGCGGAACCCCGCGGCGACCGCCCGCACCGCGGCGTCGTGCCAGTCCTGCACGGAGCGGGCGATGTCGGCCGCGGTGACCGCCGCGGGCACGGC
>NZ_SSDO01000500.1:0-385 GCF_004794395.1 Microbacterium sp. K41
CACGGTCGTGCTCGCGGGCGCCGACGCGGGTGCCGCCGCGGAGGAGCTCGCCCACACGGCGGACTGGCCGCTGATCGCCGAGGTCGTGAGCGGCGCGCGGTTCGGGCGTCGCCTCGTGCACGGCTACCGTCGGCTGCTCTCCCGCGACGACCTCGGCGGCCGCATCGAGCGTGTCGTCGTGTTCGGCCATCCCACGCTGAGCCGTGAGGCCGCGCGGCTGCTGTCGCGCCACGACGTGGAGGTCGTGGCGGTGCGCCGCGGCGGGGAGGAGCTCGACCTCAACCACCGCACGCGCGCGGTCGCGGCGGTCACGGTGGCCCCGGGGGAGCCCGACCGCGAGTGGCTCGGGCAGTGGATGCGGGCGTCGGCTGCCGAGGCCGTCGAC
>NZ_SSDO01000501.1:0-488 GCF_004794395.1 Microbacterium sp. K41
ATCTCCGTGCTCGACGACGCCACCGTCACCGGCGGCACCACCGGTACCGGGACCACGGCCCCGACCGCACCCGCGACCGGCGGCGCCCCCGCCACCTCGGGTGAGGACGGCACCGCCAGCGGCACCCAGGTCGTCGCCCCGGTGACGGCCCCCGTGACCGTGACCGGCAACGCCATCTCGCTCCTGGGAGACAGCGCCACGAGCGGCACCGGCGGCACCCCGTCCGCACCCGCCACCGGCGGCACGCCCGCCACTTCGGGTGAGGACGGCACCGCCAGCGGCACCCAGGTCACCGCACCCGTCACCGCCCCCATCGGCGTGACTGGCAACGCGATCTCCGTGCTCGACGACGCCACCGTCACCGGCGGCACCACCGGCACAGGCACGGCCCCGACCGCACCCGCGGCCGGCGGCACCACCACCGGTGAGGACGGCATCCTCGGCGGCACCCAGGTCACCGCACCCGTCACCGCCCCCATCGGCGTGAC
>NZ_SSDO01000502.1:0-32111 GCF_004794395.1 Microbacterium sp. K41
CGGCCCGCCCCGAGGTGCAGCACACGGCAGCGCGCCGTGTCACGGTCGCCGCGCCCGGACTCGTGGTGTACGCCGACGGCGAGCGCCGGGGCGAGGACGTCTGCACCATCTCCGTGCGGACGGGTGCGCTGACGATGATGACCCCACCGAGCGAGGGAGACGCCCGTGTTCGATGAGGACGTCGTGGTCGTGGGGTCGGGTTTCGGCGGCTCGGTCGCGGCGCTGCGGCTGAGCGAGAAGGGCTACCGTGTCCGCGTGTTCGAGGCCGGGCGGCGCTTCGCCGACGACGACTTCGCGAAGACGAGCTGGAACGTGCGCCGGTACCTGTGGGCGCCCGCGCTCGGGTGCTTCGGCGTGCAGCGCATCCACCGCCTCCCGCACGTCATGATCCTCGCGGGAGCCGGTGTGGGCGGAGGCTCGCTCAACTACGCCAACACGCTCTACGAGCCGGGCCCCGCGTTCTTCGCCGACCCGCAGTGGGGCTCGATCCGTGACTGGCGGGCGGCGCTCGCTCCGCACTACGCCACCGCGAAGCGCATGCTCGGCGTGGTCGATGCGTATCCGCACAGCGGGCCGGTCGAACGGATCATGGCGGGCGCCGCGGATGACCTCGGCGTGGGGGAGAGCTTCCGCCGGGCACCCGTCGGGGTGTGGTTCGGCGAGCCGGGGCGCCGCGTGCCCGATCCGTACTTCGGCGGGGAGGGTCCCGACCGCACGGGGTGCACGCTCTGCGGCAACTGCATGGTGGGGTGCCGCGTCGGCGCGAAGAACACCCTGGTGAAGAACTACCTCGCGCTGGCGGAGCGACGCGGGGTTGCGATCGAGCCCCTCCGCACGGTCACCGAGGTGCGGGAGCTGGCGACGGGCGGCTTCGCGATCACGACCGTGCGCAGCGGGGCCTGGCTGCGGCGCCGGGCCCGCACCGTGACGGCGCGGGAGGTCGTGCTCGCCGCCGGCACCTGGGGCACGCAGCAGCTGCTGCACCGGATGAAGCACACCGGCGCGCTCCCTCGGATACCCGACGCCGTGGGGCGCCTGACCCGCACGAACTCCGAGGCGCTCGACGGCGCCGTGGCCGTGCGCGTTCCGGAGCAGCTTCAGCTCGCGCGGGGTGTGGCGATCACGACGTCCTTCCACGTGGACGAGCGCACCCACGTCGAGAACGTCCGCTACGGTCCGGGGTCGAACCTGATGGGAGCTCTGGCCACCGTGCTCGTGCCGGGGGAGAGGTCGCTGCCCGGACGCCTGGCAGCGCTCGTGCGGGGAATCCTCCGCGCACCGGTCACCGCGGTCCGGCTCGGGTCGCTCCGGCGGTGGAGCGAGCGCGGGATCATCGCCCTCGTCATGCAGACCGCCGACAACTCCCTCACGCTGTCGCTGCGGCGGCGGTTCGGGCGCTGGCGTCTGACCAGCGCGCAGGGGCACGGTGCGCCGAACCCGAGTCACCTGCCGGAGGCACACCGTGCGGCGCAGGCGATCGCGGCGCGGCTCGAGAAGGAGAGCGGGATCCGTGCCGAGGCGCGCGGGTCGTGGCCGGAGGTGTTCGGTATCCCGCTGACGGCGCACTTCCTCGGCGGGGCGGTCATCTCCTCGGCCCCCGAGACCGGCGTCGTGGACGAGTACCACCGCGTCTGGGGTCATCCCGGGCTGCACGTCGTGGACGGTGCTGCAGTCCCCGCGAACCCCGGTGTCAACCCGTCGCTCACCATCACCGCCCTGGCGGAACGGGCGATGTCGCACTGGCCGCGCCGCGGGGATCCCGACGAGCGCCCTGCCCAGGACGCGACGACGGGGGCCGCGCGCTCGGCACGGCCCCCGTCGTCGGACTGATCAGCGGTTCTCGATGCCGCGGATCTGCGGCGTGTGGAACGAGCCGCCGAAGGCGCGTTCCGAAGCGCCCTCGCGGTCGAGGTATGGCGAGGCGCCGCCGTCGATGAACGGCCAGCCTGCGCCGAGGATGAGGCACAGGTCGATGTCCTCCACCTCGGGCACGACGCCCTCGTCCAGCATCCGCTTGATCTCCGTCGCCAGGCCGTCCTGCACGCGCTGCAGGATGGTCGCCGCAGAGGCCGGACTCTTGCCGAGTGCGGGCTTGATGACCTTCTCGGCCTGCTTGCTCCAGCCGACCACCCGGCCGCCCTTGTCCTTCTCCACGACCTGGTCGAGCGCGGCGAGGGCGTGGAAGTTCTCGTTCGCGTAGAACCGGTCGGGGAAGGCGTGCACCATCGTGTCCTGCACGTGGGCGGCGACCTTCCATCCGACCAGGTCGATCAGCTGGAACGGCCCCATCGGCAGGCCGAGCGGCGCGAACGCCTTCTCCACCTCGGCGATCGGGGTGCCCTCGTAGACCGCGCGCGCAGCCTCGCCCATGACCTTGGCCAGCAGACGGTTCACCACGAAGCCGGGTGCGTCGGCGGTCAGGACCGCGTTCTTGCCCAGGTTCTTCGCGACCACGAACGCCGTGGACAGCGCGGCCTCGGAGGTGCTCGGCGTCTTGACGATCTCGATCAGCGGCATGACGGCGACCGGGTTGAAGAAGTGGAACCCGACCAGGCGCTCCGGGTGAGCGAGCGTCGCGCCGATCTCCTGGACCGAGAGCGAGGAGGTGTTCGTGGCGAGGATGGTGTCCTCCGCCACGATCTTCTCGATCTCGCCGAAGACCTGCTGCTTGACGCCGACCTCTTCGAAGACCGCCTCGATCACGAAGTCGCAGTCGGCGTACAGGCTCTTGTCGGTCGTGCCCGTGACCAGCGCGCGCAGCTTGTTGGCGGTGTCGGCGTCGAGGCGCCCCTTGCCCTCCAGCTTCCCGATCTCGTCGTGGATGTACGCCACGCCCTTGTCGACCCGCGCCTGATCGAGGTCGGTGATGAGGACGGGGACCTGGAGCTTGCGCACGAAGAGCAGCGCGAACTGGCTCGCCATGAGTCCGGCGCCGATGATGCCGACCTTGGTGACCTTCTTCGCGAGCGCCTTGTCGGGCGCGCCGACCGGGCGCTTGGCCCGCTTCTGCACGAGATCGAAGGCGTACATCGAGGCGGCGAACTGATCGCCGGTCACGAGCTCGGCCAGTGCCTCGTCCTCGCGGGCGAAGCCCTCGGCCTTGGTGCCGCTCTTGGCCTTGTCGAGCAGGTCGAGCGCCGCGTACGGCGACTTCGGCACGGTGCCGATCTTCGACTCGAGCATGCCGCGCGCCATCTTGATCGCGATCGGCCACTTGGTGAGCCGCTCGATCTTGCCCGGCTCGTTCTTGCGCTCCACCTTCTTGCCGCCGAGGACCGCGTCGGCCCAGGTCAGCGAGTTCTCGAGGTAGTTCGCGGCGGGGAAGATCGCGTCGAAGATGCCCAGGTCGAACGCCTGCTGCGGCTTCAGCATGCGGTTCTGCTTGAGCGGGTTCGAGATGACGACCTCGAGCGCGTTCTCGATGCCGATGAGGTTCGGCAGCAGGTAGGCGCCGCCCCAGCCGGGGATGATGCCGAGGAACACCTCGGGGAGCGCCACGGCGGCGGCCGAGGCGTCGACGGTGCGGTAGCTGGAGTTCAGCGCGATCTCCAGCCCTCCACCGAGCGCCAGACCGTTCACGAACGCGAACGACGGCACGCCGAGCTCACCGAGCTTGCCGAGCACCCGGTGCCCGAGCTGCGCGATGAGGCGGGCGTTGTCGCGCGAGCCGACCTTGCTGATGTCGGACAGGTCGGCGCCGGCGGCCAGGATGTACTGCTTGCCCGTGATGCCGACGGCCTGGATCTCCCCGGACGCCGCCCGTGCCTTCAGCGCGTCCAGCGTCTCGCCGAGCTCGGTGAGCGTGGCCGGCCCGAGCGTGTTCGGGCGCGTGTGGTCGCGGCCGTTGTCGAGGGTGATGAGGGCGAGGACCTTGCCGGAGGGGAGGCGGATGTCGCGCACGGGGGAGTGCGTGATCACCTCGCCCTCCGTCAGCGCCTGGATGGGCGAGAAGTCGACGTCGTCGTAGCTCACTTCTTCTTCTTTCCGTCGTAGTGCGGGTTCTCCCAGATGACCGAGCCGCCCTGACCGAGGCCGACGCACATCGCGGTCAGGCCGTAGCGGACGTCGGGACGCTCGGCGAACTGTGCGGCGAGCTGGATCATCAGTCGGACGCCGGAGGCCGCGAGGGGGTGTCCGAGCGCGATCGCCCCGCCCCACTGGTTGACGCGGGGGTCGTCGTCGGCGATGCCGAAGTGGTCGAGGAGCGAGATCACCTGGATCGCGAACGCCTCATTCAGCTCGAACAGCCCGATGTCGGAGATGTCGAGTCCGGCCTTCTTGAGCGCCTTCTCCGTGGACGGGATCGGGCCGATGCCCATGATCTCCGGCTGCACGCCCGCGAAGGCGAACGCCACCATGCGCATCTTCGGCGCGAGACCGAGCTCCTTCACCGCACCCCCACCGGCGAGCAGCGACATGGTCGCGCCGTCGGTCAACGGCGAGGACGTGCCCGCCGTGACGCGTCCGTGCGGACGGAACGGCGTCTTGAGCCCGGCGAGGTCCTCCATCGTGGTCTGCGGGCGACGGCCCTCGTCCTCGGTGGCCAGACCCCATGCGCCGTCGGCGCCCTTGATCGCGACGGGAACCAGGTCGGGCTGGATCTTGCCGGCGTCGTACGCCGCCTGCACCTTGTGCTGGCTCAGCATGCCGAAGCGGTCGGAGCGCTCCTTGGTGAGGTGCGGGAACCGGTCGAAGATGCGCTCCGCCGTGACACCCATGTTGAGTGCGCCAGGGTCGACCATCTTCTCGGCGACGAAGCGCGGGTTGGGGTCGGCGTTGGAGCCGATCGGGTGGTGGCCCATGTGCTCGACGCCACCCGCGAGGGCGAGGTCGTACATGCCGACGCCGATCGACGCGCCCATCGTGGTGACGCTGGTCATCGCGCCCGCGCACATGCGCTCCACCGCGAGTCCGGGCACCGTCTGGGGGAGACCGGCCAGGATCGCGACGGACCGGCCGAGCGTGAGCCCCTGGTCACCGGTCTGGCTGGTCGCCGCGATGGCGACATCGTCGATGCGGTCGGCCGGCACGGCGGCGTTGCGCTCCATCAGCCCGATGGTCGCCTTGACGGCGAGGTCATCCGCGCGGGTGTTCCAGTACATGCCTTTTTCGCCGGCGCGCCCGAACGGGGTGCGCACGCCATCGACGAAGAAGACGTCCGAGATCTCGGCCACTCTGCCTCCAGGTTTCTTGGGGTTGACCTCAGTCTAGGAAGCCGTGAAAACCGGGAGGAATCGGTTGGATCGAACCTACGAAGCGGTCGGGGAGGTGGTGTCGGGCGCTTGCGCCGCCTCTACAAAGGCGTCCGCGATCTTCTGTGCGGTCTGTTCAATCTGCCAGGGACGCGCACCGAGCGCGGCGAGGGCGTCGCCGATCTCCGCCGCGGTGGTGCCGGGGGAGTCCCAGCACACGCGGCGCAGGTAGTCGGGCGTGAGGAGATTCTCGGTGGGCATGCCCAGCTCCTCCGCCACCGCCTCGACCGCGGGTCGTGCGGCCTTCAACCGTGCGTCCGCCTCGGGGTTCCGGTCGGACCAGGCGCGCGGCGGGGGAAGGGTGTCGCTGGGGACGCGCTCGCGCGGCAGCTGCTCGGCCGCGCGACCGTCGACGATGGCCTGCCACCAGCGGTCGAGCTGGGTGCGGCTCGCGCGACCCTGGAACTCCTTGATGCCGGCCAGCGCCTGCTTCGACGCGGGGTTGGCGAGCACGGCCGCCACGAGCGAGCGGTCGGGGACGAGCCTTCCGGGGGAGATGTCCTGCTGCTGCGCGTACATCTCCCGCGCCTCCCACAGGGCGCGGGCGACGGCGAGGTTACGGGCGCCGCGCACCTGGTGCAACCCGCTGAGGCGCCGCCACGGATCTTCGCGCGGGGCCTTGGGCGTGCGCGCCAGCGTGGCCGCGAACTCCTCGGCGGCGAAGTCGGTCTTGCCCTGCTCCTCGAGCTCGGTGACCAGGGCGTTGCGCACGTCCACCAGGTGCAGCACGTCGAGCGCGGCGTACTCGAGCCAGGCGGCGGGGAGCGGACGGGTCGACCAGTCAGCCGCCGAGTGCTCCTTCTTCAGCGTGATGCCCAGCGTGTCCTCCACCACCGCCGCGAGCCCGACGCGGTCGTGACCGAGCAGCCGCGCCGCCAGCTCCGTGTCGAAGATCGTGCGCGGCTCGAGGTGCAGCTCCCGCAGCGACGGCAGGTCCTGACTCGCGGCGTGCAGCACCCACTCCACATCGCCGATCGCGGTCTGCAGTGCGCCCATGTCACCGATCGCCGGAGGATCGAACAGGAAGACGCCGCTGTCGCGACGGAACACCTGCACCAGGTAGGCCCGCTGCGAGTAGCGGAAACCGGACGCCCGCTCGACGTCGACCGCCACGGGGCCGGAGCCCGCCACGAGCGCCGCGCACGCCGCCAGGAACTCCTCGGTGTCGGAGATCACGGAGTATTCAGTCACGTACAGCCTTTCGCGCGCCGATCACGGCGATGCCCTCGGAGCCCGGCGGAAGTCCCGCCAGCATGCCGACCAGCTCGGCCCACGCTTCGACGTGCGGTCGGAAGGGGCCATCCGGTGTCCAGGACGCCCGCAATTCTATCTGTGCCCCGTCGCCCTCGTCGGCCAGGCCGCCGAAACCCTTGGACAGCGTCTTGGTCGAGGTGCCTGACGGCGCGCGATAGACCGCGCCGCGCGAGTCGAGCGCGTCCACCAGCCACGACCACGTCACGTCGGCCAGCAGCGGGTCGGTGCCGATCTCCGTCTCCAGCGGCGCCTGCGCGAAGATCACGATGCGCCAGGCGCCGCCCCAGGCATCCGGCTCGTCGGGATCGTGGAGCAGGATGAACCGGCCGGTGCCGTACACGGAGTCGCCGTCCTCGCCGGGCCGCACATCGGCGGAGAGCGCGATCGCGAACGGGGCGAGGCCCTGCGGCGTCGGGATCTCGCGCACCGTGATGTCATCGCGGAACGCGGTCTCACGCAGTTCGGCGACGGCGCTGTCGAAGGGCGTCCCGGCCTCGGGATGTGCGGTCACGGCAACAGGCTAGAGTCGGAAGGCGATGAAGAGTCTCAGGCACGCCGCCCAGTTCATTGTCCCCGCGCTCCTCGCGCTGGGAGCCGCCGCCGGATTCCTGGTGCTCGCCGTCGCGCGACGCGTGGTCACCCCGATGCGCAAGGTGCCAGACACGGAGATCCTCGCGATCGACACCGGTGCGCAGACCATCGAGCTCGGTCGCACTCTCGACACCGAGCTGCCGGGGCGCTACGGGCTCTTCACCACGGGGACCTACGGCTACGTGAAGCTGGGGGCCGTGCTGAGCGCGGACAGCACGACGGTGCGTCGCAAGCTGCTCACCAAGATCGAGCCGGGCGCCAGCGTCGACCGCGGCGCCTCGTTCAGCGGTTCCTACTACACCTCTCCCAGCGAGCTGCACCTGCGGTGGGAGAACGTGCTGATCGGCTCGCCCGCCGGGCCGTGCCCCGCCTGGTTCTTCCCGGCGTCGTCGTCCACCTGGGTGATCCAGGTGCACGGCCGCGGCACGACCAGGTCGGAGTGCCTCCGCGCGGTGCCCGTGCTGCACGCCGCCGGGCTGCCGAACCTCGTGGTGTCGTACCGCAACGACGGCGAGGCACCGCGCACGCGGGCCGGCGCCTACGCCCTCGGGGCGTCCGAGTGGCGCGACGTCGACGCCGCCATCGCCTACGCGCTGCGCCACGGCGCCGAGCGTGTCGTGCTGATGGGCTGGTCCATGGGCGGCGCGGTGTCGCTGCAGGCCTCCGTGAGCTCGGGCAACCGGCACCGGATCGCCGGTGTCATCCTCGAGTCCCCGGTGGTCGACTGGCGCACGGTGCTGCGCTTCCAGGCGAAGCTCCTCCGCGTCCGGCCCCCGCTGCCCGACCTGGCGATGAGCGCCCTGCAGCTGCCGCTCACGGCGCGGTTGAGCGGCGCCGACGAGCCGATCCTGTTCGACCGGCTGGACATGGTCGCGCGCGCCGACGAGCTCGCCGCACCGATCCTGATCCTGCACAGCGACGACGACGGCTTCGTGCCCGTCGACGCGTCACGGGCGTTGCAGGAGGCGCGACCCGATCTGGTCACCATGCCGCGGTTCACCGTCGCCCGCCACACGAAGCTGTGGAACTACGATGAGCGGGGCTGGAGCACCGCGATCACGTCGTGGCTGGCGGACCAGAATCTCAGCGCTTCTGCCTGACCTGGTTCTTGGCGCGCATGAGCATTCCCGTCATCCCGCCGATGCGCAGCGGCGACACGGCCTTGGTGAGCCCGATCGACTGGGGGTAGTCCTCCGGGATCGCCAGGACCTGGTCGGAGGTGAGGCCCGTGATGCCCTGCACGAGGATGCTCGCGAAGCCGCGCGTGGTGGGCGCCTCCTCCGGTGCGGTCGCGTGCATCGTCACGATGTCGTCGTTCACCTCGACGTAGATGTACACGGGCGACTGGCACTCGGCGACGCGCTCGCACATCTCGGGGTGGTTCGCGACCTCCTCAGACACCGGAGGCAGCTCGTCGGCGAACTCGAGGAGGAGCAGGAGGCGGTCGGCCTCAGGAGTCTCCAGGAAACCGTCGCGGATCTCGGCGAGGGTGTCGGGCAGGTCGGTGGCGCTCATCCCCGCCATTGTCCCACGGTCAGACCGTGCCGGGCTCGGCTCCCGTGACGATCGGAACGCGCACCGCGCTGCCCCACTCGGTCCAGGATCCGTCGTAGTTGCGCACGTTCTCGAAGCCGAGGAGGTGCTTCAGCACGAACCAGGTGTGGCTCGACCGCTCTCCGATCCGGCAGTAGGCCACCACGTCGTCGCCGTCCTTCAGCCCGGCGCCGACGCGGTAGATCGCCTCGAGCTCGGCGCGGCTCTTGAAGCCGCCGTCCTCCGCGACCGCCTTGGCCCACGGCACGCTCTGCGCGGTCGGGATGTGACCGGCGCGCAGCGTGCCCTCCTCCGGGTAGGCCGGGGCGGTGGTCCGCTCGCCGCTGTACTCCTCGGGGGAGCGGACGTCGATGAGCGGGTTGCCGAGGTGGGCGAGAACGTCCTCCTTGTAGGCGCGGATCACGGAGTCGTCGCGCTCCACCACCGGGTACTCGGTGGTCGGGCGCTCGGTGACCTCGCGGTTCAGCTCGCGACCCTCCGCGATCCAGCGGTCACGGCCTCCGTCGAGCAGTCGCACGTCCTCGTGCCCGAAGAGCGAGAACACCCACAGCGCGTACGCCGCCCACCAGTTGTTCTTGTCGCCGTAGATCACGACCGTGTCGTCGCGGGCGATGCCCTTGCGGCTCAGCAGCGCCGCGAAGCCCTCGCCGTCGACGTAGTCCCTGACCACGGGGTCGTTCAGCTCCGTGTGCCAGTCGACCTTCACGGCACCGGGGATGTGGCCGGTCTCGTAGAGCAGCACATCCTCGTCCGACTCCACCACGACGAGCCCGGGAGCGCCGAGCCGCTCCGCCAGCCACTGCGTCGTCACGAGCCGTCCGGGCTCGGCATACTCGGCGAACTTGGAGGAGGAGGAGTCGAACTCGATGGCCATGGGGTCTCCGTAGCGGGTGAGCGGGCGAGCGGTCGGGTAAGACGGCGTAGTGTTGATCCGTCTCTTTCGACGATAGATGCTCCCCGTGCCCCCGGCACCGGATCCGTAAGACTTCGACACAGGCCGCCGCCTGATTCAGGACCGTGATGACCGACCCGACCACCCGCACCGGTACCGTGCACCTCACCGACCGCACGCCCACCGTCACCGGGCCCGAGATGCTCGCGAGCCTGGTGCCGCCGCCCCAGTTCGACGAGGCCACGTTCGACAGCTACCGCGCCGACCCCGCGTATCCCTCGCAGGAGGAGGCGAAGCAGACGCTGCTGCGCTTCTCGGGCCGCGGCGCCCCGGTCAAGCGCGGGGGACTGTTCAGCAGGGCGAAGAAGGAGCCGGAGCTCAAGCCGGGCGTCTACCTCGACGGTGGCTTCGGTGTCGGCAAGACGCACCTGCTCGCGTCGATCTACCACGCGATGCCCGCCCGCCGGAAGTACTTCGGGTCGTTCATCGAGTACACGGCGCTCGTCGGGGCCCTCGGCTACAAGAACACGGTCGACCTGCTCAAGGGCGCCGATCTGCTGTGCATCGACGAGTTCGAGCTCGACGACCCGGGCGACACCATGGTCATGACGCGGCTGCTGGGCGAGCTGGTGCCCACCGGGACCAAGCTCGCCGCGACGTCGAACACGCCGCCGAATGCGCTGGGCGAGGGGCGCTTCGCCGCGCAGGACTTCCTGCGCGAGATCCACGCGATGTCCGACAGCTTCCAGACGCTGCGCATCGACGGCGTGGACTTCCGTCAGCGGGCGATCGACGGCCACGCGGTCGTCCGGGATGATGCGGCCTACGCGGCAGCGATCGACGGGGCCGAGGGGCCCGCGTCCGACGACGCGTTCGACGATCTGATCCGGCACCTCGCCCAGGTGCACCCCTCGCGGTACATCCGCCTCATCGACGGCCTCGCGCTGGTGGGCCTCCGCGGTGTGCGCCAGCTGACCGATCAGTCCGAGGCGCTGCGCTTCGTGGCGTTCGTCGACCGGGTGTACGACGCGCAGCTCCCCATCGTCGCGACCGGCCTGGGTCTGGACGCGGTGTTCTCCGACGAGATGCTCGCCGGCGGATATCGCAAGAAGTACCTGCGCGCCATCTCCCGCCTCAACGCCCTCACGCATTCTGCGTAAGCCCGAAGGGCCGCGTAACGCGATGTTCACACCGGAGCGCACGCTGTAACAGCGGGGAAACAAACCTCACGCATGGGCGAAACCGTGCGTGGTCACACTGAAGCTCTCAATTACTTCGGATGTGAGGTTTTCCTTATGGATGCTCCCGGCAACATCTCGTGGGCGATCACCGCGACGGCGCTCGTTCTGCTCATGACGCCCGGCGTCGCCTTCTTCTACGGCGGTCTCGTCAAGGCGAAGAGCGTCGTCAGCATGATGATGATGAGCTTCGGCTCCATCGGACTCGTCGCCGTGCTGTGGATTCTCTTCGGCTTCTCCATGAGCGCCGTCGACAGCCCGACCGCGTTCGCGGGCAACCCGTTCGCCGACTTCGGCCTCTCGAACCTGGCATCGGGCGAGGGATCGAACGTCGCGCTCCTGGGCGTCGCCTACGGCGCCACGTTCGCGATCATCACGGTCGCGCTGATCTCCGGCGCCATCGCCGACCGCGCCAAGTTCGGCAGCTGGCTGATCTTCGCTGGCGTGTTCGCCACGGTCGGCTACTTCCCGGTGGCGGCCTGGGTCTGGGGTGGCGGTTGGATCATGAACCTCGGCACGACGCTGTTCGGGGAGGATAACGGCATCGGCGTCATCGACTACGCCGGTGGGACCGCGGTGCACATCAACGCGGGTGCGGCTGCTCTCGCCCTGGCGCTCGTGCTCGGCAAGCGCATCGGCTTCCAGAAGGGCATCCTCAAGCCGCACAACGTGCCGCTGACGCTGCTGGGCGCCGCGCTGCTGTGGTTCGGCTGGTTCGGCTTCAACGCCGGTGCCGAGTGGCTCGCGGAGGACATGGGCGGCGTCGGGCTCATCGGCCTGAACACGCTCGGTGCGACGGCGGCGGCGATCCTCGGCTGGATCCTGATCGAGCGCATCAAGGACGGCAAGGCGACCTCGGTCGGCGCCGCCTCGGGTGCCGTGGCGGGTCTGGTCGCGATCACCCCGGCCTGCGCCAACCTCACGCCCGGCTGGTCGCTGCTGCTGGGCGCGGTCGCCGGTGTGGTGTGCGCGCTGGCCGTCGAGCTGAAGTTCCGCCTGGGCTTCGACGACTCGCTCGACGTCGTGGGCATCCACCTCGTCGGCGGCCTCATCGGCACCGTGTACCTCGGCTTCTTCGCCACCGGCACCGGCCTGTTCGTGGGCGGCGACGCCCGTCAGCTCGCGGTCCAGGTGATCGCCGCGCTCGGCGTGCTGATCTACTCCTTCGTGGTGGCCTTCGTGATCGGCTTCGCGATCCAGAAGACGATCGGCTTCCGGATCACGAGCGAGGACGAGATCGCCGGCGTCGACCAGGTCGTCCACGGCGAGGAGGGCTACGCGCTCGCGGACGCGTGATCGCGGTTAGGGTGACCGTGTGGGCAAGACCAACGGCATCCTGACGACACTCGCGGAGATCCTGCTCAAGGCGGTGAACTCCGGTCGGGCGTCTCGGACCACCTCCGGTCCGAGGCGCCCGACCGCGCGTCTGCGCACACCTGAGGAGCAGGCCGCCCGCCACGGCTCACCGCGACAGGCGGACACGCTCGATGCCGGGCGGACCGCCGGGACCGAGACGATCAGGATCGACCCCGCGCGGATCCGCGCGCTCCGCGTCGCCTACGCCCCGGCACGGGACGGGGCCCCCGACGCCGGCGAGGTCGTGTGGACGTGGGTGCCGTACGAGGAGGGGGACGGGCGGGGGAAGGACCGGCCGGTGCTCGTGATCGGGCGGCAGTCCGACGACCGTGTGTACGCCGTACGGATGACCAGCCGTCCGCATGACGGCGACCGCGACTACCTCTCGATCGGCTCCGGCGCCTGGGACGCCCAGGGTCGCGAGTCGTGGGTGGACATCGAACAGTTGTACAGCGTGCACGAGCGCGGGTTGCGGAGGGAGGCGGCTGCGCTCGACCGCCAGCGCTACGCCAGGGTCGCCTCGGCCCTGGCCGCCCGCTACGGGTGGGCGCGGGCCTGACGCGCGCGCACCGATCCGCGACATCCAATCCGATCGGGCGATGGCTGCGAACCCTTGGTGAGTCGCGCACAGCGGCGCCACACAAGGAGGAATCATGCGTTTCATCCCCACCAAGGTCCACGGAATCCTCGACTACGTCGTCGGGATCGCCCTGATCGCCGCGCCCTGGCTGTTCGGCTTCGCGAGTGTCGGCGGTGCCGCCGTCGTCATCCCGATCGTCCTCGGCGTCGGGCTCATCGTCTACAGCCTGTTCACGAAGTACGAATGGGGTCCGTTCGGGCTCATCCCGATGCCCGTGCACCTGGTGTTCGACATCGTCGCGAGCCTGTTCCTGGCGCTCTCGCCGTGGCTGTTCGGTTTCGCCGACCAGCCCCTGAACGTCTGGCTTCCGCACGTGGTCGTGGGCGCGGCCGTGATCGTGGTCGTGCTGTTCTCGCAGCCGCAGCCGCAGACCGTCCGGGGGCGCGCGGCGACCGCGTGACATCCCCGCGGAACGGCGGCGGGTGGTCAGCCAGACAGCGGCCGCCCGCCGTCTCCGTGCGCGCGGGACGCCGGTCAGCTCGCCGGCCGGTACCGGGTGACGACGGCGCCCGAGCGCAACTCCCGGCGCTCCACGAGCTCGAGGCGCAACTGCCCCGTGAGCCCGCCGAGCAGCGGCGGTCCGTGTCCGGCGACGACCGGGTGCACCACGAACTCGTACTCGTCGATGAGTCCGTGCTGAGCCAGGGTCACGGGGAGGGTCACGCCGCCGACCGACAGCCGTGCGTGCTCGGTCTTCAGCCGTGCGACCTGCTGGACGAGGTCGCCGCGGAGCAGTTCGGCGTTCCAGTCGACCGCGTCGAGGCCGCTCGAGACCACGTACTTGCGGGCGCGGTCGATGGCCGTGGCGAACGGCACCTCCCACGGGCGCATCCACTCCGGCCACGTGCCGGAGGCGGGGCGGCGCCACGCGGACTCCATGAGCTCGTACGTCACCCGGCCGAACAGCATGGCGTCGGCCTCACGCACCTGCGCGGTCCAGTAGCGCATCGACTCCTCGTCGGGCGGCAGCCCGGCCTCGTGGTGGCACGAGCCGTCGAGCGTCACGTTGATCGAGTAGCGCAGCGTCCCCATGGCTCCTCCGTCCGCGGTCAGGCGTCTTCGTCGTCGTCCGCGGCGTGCTCGGCGACCTGCTCGGTGTCGACCTGCGCGGGCGGCAGATCCTGCAGGAACTCCCGGTCGGTGTTCGGGTCGCCGCTGCCGTCGCCCGCGAGGGGGTCCTGAGCGCTCAGGTCGTCGGCGGGGGTGTTCTCTCGTCCGGTCATGTCGGCTCCTCTCGTGCACGGGTCGCCGGTCGCGCCCCGTTCTGGCATGCTCTCGCGATCGCCGCCCGGCGACCAGGCCCTGGTGCGGGAGCCGAGGCGGTGGTACGGGATCAGGCGCGGAGTGCCGTGCTCAGCCAGCGTGCGTAGAGCAGCCACGGCTCGCCCGCGTCGCGCAGCCCGGCGATGTGTGCGCGCACGCGAGGGGTGAGCGTGAACCACTCTCCGCCCTCGCGTTCCGCGGCGAACTCGCGGTGGCGCTGCTGCTCGAGGGCACGCCCGCCCTGCTCGAAGGCCAGCAGCTCGTGGTGCCGGATGCTCGCCAGGCGCTGCCGTGGCCGGCGGCTGGTGCCGATCTTGACCCGCTCGTCGAAGCGGAGGTAGTAGACGACGTCGATGCGGGGGAACGGGAGCTCGGGGTCAGGCGCATCACCGTAGCGCCATCCGCAGGCCGCGCAGTGCAGGGCCCCGTCGATGCGGACTCCCGTGGGGTGACCGCAGAGGCCGCACGGGGAGGGGAGGGGACCGGGGGTGGGCACAGCGGCATCCTACGGAGGGTGGCCGACACGCGGTCCACGGTCGCCCTCGGGCGCACCGACCGAGTACGGACGCTCCTGCCATCACCGAGCGTTCATGTCAAGCACGGCGCCCGGCGCGGCCGGAGTTGCCACACTCGCGATATGGCCTTCATCGGATTCCACGCGTCACACGAGCAGATCCCCCCGAGCGCGCTTCTCGACGCCGTCGTCGCCGCGGAAGCCGCAGGGTTCGACGGCGCGATGTGCTCCGACCATCTCGCGCCGTGGCTGCCGGAGCAGGGCGAGTCGGGATTCGCGCTGAGCTGGATCGCGGCGGCGCTGGCACGCACGAGCTTCTCGATCGGGATGGTGAACGCGCCGGGACAGCGGTATCACCCGGTGGTGATGGCGCAGGCATTCGCGACGCTGGAGGAGATGTTCCCCTGGCGGTTCTGGGCGGCGCTGGGCAGCGGGGAGGCGATGAACGAGCACGTCACGGGCGACCCGTGGCCGAGCAAGGAGGTCCGCAACCGGCGGCTGCGGGAGAGCGTCGACGTGATCCGCCGGCTGCTGGACGGCGAGGAGGTCACGCGCGACGGGCTCGTGCGCGTGCATCGGGCGCGGGTGTGGAGCCGTCCCACGCAGCCGCCGCCCCTGCTCGCAACCGCAGTGAGCGCGGAGACGGCGCGGTGGACGGCATCGTGGGCTCAGGGCCTGGCGACCGTGGCGCAGGAGCCCGCGGCGCTCGCCCGCGTGGTGGACGCGTACCGCTCGGCGGGCGGAGAGGGGCCGTGCGTCCTGCAGGTGCACGTCAGCTGGGCCGATACCGACGCCGAGGCGCTCGACCTCGCCCGCACGCAGTGGCGACAGGGGGTGCTGACGCCGCCGCTCGCGTGGAACATCGAGCAGCCGGAGGACTTCGACGCCGCGGTGGGAGCGGTCGACGAGAAGGCGCTGCGGTCGGCGGTACTGGTCGAGCACGATCCCGTGGTGCTCGCGGAGCGGGTCGCCGCACTCGCCGGGATCGGCTTCGACCGCGTGTATCTCCATCACGTCGGACAGGAGCAGTCCGGCTTTCTGGCCGCCGCGGCCGATGCGGTGCTGCCCCGGATGAAGGAGCTGCTGTGAAGATCACCGACACGAGCGACCTCTGGTGGAAGACCGCCGTCGTCTACTGCCTCGACGTGGAGACGTTCCTCGACACGAGCGGCGACGGGGTGGGCGACCTCCGGGGCCTCGCGCAGCGCATCGACTACCTCGCGCAGTTGGGGGTGACGTGCCTGTGGCTCATGCCGTTCTATCCCACCCCCGACCGCGATGACGGCTACGACGTGAGCGACTTCTACGGCGTCGATCCGCGCCTGGGCTCGCACGGCGATCTCGTGGAGGTGATCCGCATGGCGCGCGACCGCGGCATGCGCGTGATCGTCGACCTGGTCATCAACCACACCTCCGATCGGCATCCGTGGTTCCGCGCCGCGATCCGCAGTGTGGACTCGCCGTACCGCGACTACTACGTGTGGCGAGACGACGCACCGCCGAAGGGCCAGAAGAACGCGGTGTTTCCCGGACAGGCCGACGGGATCTGGACGAAGGACGAGAAGTCGGGGCAGTGGTACCAGCACAGCTTCTACGAGCATCAGCCGGATCTGAACGTGGCCAATCCCCGCGTGCGCGACGAGATCGCGAAGGTGATCGGCTTCTGGTTGCAGCTCGGCATCTCCGGGTTCCGGGTCGACGCGGTGCCCTTCTTCCTGGAGATCCCGGCCGGAGCCGACATCCCCGACCCGCACGAACTCCTGCGGGATATGCGCCGCTTCCTCCAGCGGCGTTCGAGCGAGGCGATCCTCCTCGGCGAGGTGAACCTGCCCTACGACCAGCAGGTCGAGTACTTCGGCGGCACGGACGGCGACGAGCTCACGATGCAGTTCGACTTCGTGGCGATGCAGGCGCTGTACCTGTCGTTGGCGCGGCGCGATCCGGCGCCGCTCGTCGAGGCGCTCTCCTCGCGGCCGGCGTTGGGTCCCGAGGTGCAGTGGGCGAACTTCCTGCGCAACCACGACGAGCTCACGCTCGACAAGCTCAGCGACGCCGAGCGCCAGGAGGTGTTCGAGGCGTTCGCCCCGGACGAGCGGCAGCGGGTGTTCGGGCGTGGCATCACCCGCCGTCTGCCCCCGATGCTCGAGGGCGATCCCCGCCGGATCCGCATGGCGTACAGCCTGCTGTTCACGCTCCCCGGGACCCCCGTGCTGTTCTACGGGGAGGAGATCGGGATGGGGGAGAACATCGACATCGCCGGGCGGGAGTCCGTGCGCACCCCCATGCAGTGGTCGGCGGACCGGAACGGCGGGTTCTCGGACGCCGCCCCGTCCCGACTGGTGTCGAAGCCACCCGCAGACGGCTACGCGCCCGAGCACGTGAACGTCGCCGCGCAGCTGGAGGACCGCGGTTCGCTGCTGCACTTCCTCCGCGAGCTCACGTCGCGGTACCGGGTGTCACCGGAGCTGGGCTGGGGCGAGTTCGCGGTGGTCGAGCAGCCGGTGGACGCGCTCCTCGTGCACTCGCTGCGGGCCGACGTCGGCCGGATGATCGCGGTGCACAACTTCGCCGAGCGTCCAGCCACGACGCGGTTCCGCCTCGCGGATGAACCCGCGGGGACGGCGCTGGTCGACCTGTTGGAGGCGCAGCGCATCACGCTCGACGACGATGGAGCCGTGGAGCTCGAGGTGCCGGCTTACGGCTACCGCTGGCTGCGCGTATCGCGACCGGGAGACGGACGAATCCTCTGACGGGCAGTGAGCCTGCGAAGGAGAATGTGGTGGGCGATACCGGACTCGAACCGATGACCTCTTCCGTGTGAAGGAAGCGCGCTACCAACTGCGCCAATCGCCCATACCCGCGGGGTACGTCAACCGATACTACCGGACGCTCGGAGCCTCCGATGACCACTCCGCGAGACACGCGCGAGATTCGGTCCGGGTTTGGCAGGCGGGGATTCATCGGCTAATGTTTCATGAGTGCCCGGGACAACCGGGAACGAAATGCGGATGTAGCGCAGTTGGTAGCGCACAACCTTGCCAAGGTTGGGGTCGCGAGTTCGAGTCTCGTCATCCGCTCGAGTGCAGTAGGTCTTTTCGAAGATCGGCAGCACGTGGGGTCAATCCACACGGTGGCGTGGCCGAGCGGCTAGGCACCGGCCTGCAAAGCCGTTTACACGGGTTCGAATCCCGTCGCCACCTCACCTGAAACTGAATAGCCCCAACGGGCGCGATTGGCGCAGCGGTAGCGCGCTTCCCTGACACGGAAGAGGTCACTGGTTCGATCCCAGTATCGCGCACCACCAAAAACCCCCGGGATCCCGGGGGTTTTTCGCGTTTCAGGGAAGCGCTCGACCGTCTGGTCAACCGCGGCGGAACACCGTGCGTACGAGGGAGACCGTCATCACGACGGCGACGACCCAGGGCCCTGCCACGATGATCGGGTCGAGCCAGGTGTGCCGGACGTCGACCCGTCCGCGCCCGAACCGCGAGGTGAGCGGACGGTGCCGCGGCTCCGCGAGGATCCCGGTCTGCGTGATCGGGTTGTCGGGCCGCGGCGTTGCCAGGGATCGCACGTGCGCCCCGACGGCCTCGATGCGGTCGCCGATCACGAGCAGCAGCCACCGGGTGTTCTTCGTCTCGCTGAAGTGGTCATAGGCGAAGCGGCGCACTCTCCCGGAGACGCCGTGCAGCGGTTGCGCCGTACCGAACACCGGAGGCACCATCGCGTGCTCGATGGAGTGTTCCCGTCCCTCCCTGCCGGGCTGCGGATCCGGGCGCGTCCAGTGCGCACCCGTGTCGCCGTAGTCCTCGAGCTGCTGCCACGTGCGGCGGTGCTCGGGGGGAAGGTCGGTGCCCCAGCCCGGGATGCGGTCGCGGAGCTCGTCCGCTGTCGGTGCCAGCGTCGACTTGTGCGCTTCGTACGGCATGGCTCAGTCCTCTCCGATCGTGATGACGGGTTTGATGCAGTCGTCCAGCTTGCTGGAGAACACGTGGTAGGCCTCGGCGATGTGCTCGAGCGGGAAGCGGTGCGTCAGGAGCTCGCTCGGCCGCACGTGACCAGCCTGGATGTGCTCGAGCAGCCGCGGCCACTGCCGCAGGACGGGTGCCTGGTTGCCGCGGATCGTGAGGCCCTTGTTCATCGCGTCGCCGAGGCGCACGGCGGACACCAGTGGGCCGTACGCGCCGATCAGCGACACCGTTCCGCCCTTGCGCACGGAGTCGATCGCCCAGTTCACGGCGACGGGGGAGCCGCCCTGGAGCTTGAGCTTGGCCGCCGTCACGTGCTGGATGAGGTTGCCGTCGGCCTCCGCACCCACGGCGTCGATCGCCACGTCGGCGCCCAGGTATCCGGTCGCCTTCTTCATGGCGAGCACGGGGTCACCGACCTCACCGATGTGCATCGTCTCGGCGAACGCGAAGTCCCTGGCCTTGTCGAGCCGGTAGTCGAGGTGGTCGAGGACGATCACCCGGCCTGCGCCGAGGAACCAGGCCGAGCGGGCGGCGGCCAGACCCACGGGTCCGGCACCGAAGACCGCGACGGTGTCGCCCTCCGCGATGTCGCCGAGCTGCGCGCCGAAGTACCCGGTGGAGAACGCGTCGGTGAGCAGTAGCGCATCCTCCGACGAGAGCCAGTCCGGCACGACGGAGGGTCCCACGTCGGCGAAGGGCACGCGCACGAACTCCGCCTGCCCGCCGTCATAGCCACCCGTCGTGTGGGAGTAGCCGTAGATGCCGCCCACGGCCGTGGCATTGGGGTTCACGTTGTGGCAGTTCGAGAAGAGGCCGCGGGTGCAGAAGTAGCAGGAGCCGCACGCGATGTTGAACGGCACCATCACCCGGTCTCCGACCGAGCGGCTCTGCACCGAGGATCCGACCTCGTGCACGACGCCCACGATCTCGTGGCCGAACGTGTGCCCGATGCGGGTGTCCGGCATCATGCCGTGGTACAGGTGCAGATCCGACCCGCAGATCGCGGCGTGCGTGACACGCACGATCGCGTCGTTCGGGTGCTCGATCCGCGGTTCCGGTTTCTCAGCGACCTGGACCTTGTACGGTCCGCGGTACGTCATGGCGCGCATAGCTGTTCCTCTCGTTCGACGATCGGTGGGGTGCAGGCGGCCGGACGAGCGTCGTGCCGTGATGTCACCGGAGTGACGAGCATGGGGACCTCCGAGCTGCGGTGAGGTGCCGACGCTAGGTCGGCGGTTCTCACCGACGCAGACCGTTGACGATCGTTCGAGCGAGGAGTAGCTTCACGCCCCCGCGCGCTTGACCTCGTCGTACGCCGCGAGTGCGGCCTTGCGGGTCTCGGCCAGGTCGACGATCGGCGCGGTCGGGGCATCGGCGGCCCACCGCGTGACATACTCTCCGTCCCCGTCGAACTTCTTCGCCTGCAGCTCCGGGTTGAACACACGGAAGTACGGGGCCGCGTCCGCCCCGGACCCCGCGACCCACTGCCAGTTGAACGCGTTGTTGGCGCCGTCTGCATCGACCAGCGTGTCCCAGAACCACTCCTCGCCGAGCCGCCAGTCGATTAGCAGGTTCTTGATGAGGAAGGACGCGGTCACCATCCGCACCCGGTTGTGCATGTACCCGGTGTGCCACAGCTCGCGCATCCCCGCGTCGACGAGGGGGATCCCGGTCTCGCCGTGCTGCCAGGCATCCAGCTGCCGCGGGTCGAGTCCCGGCCAGGGGAACGCATCGAACTCGGGCCGGAGGTTCTTCGTGGCCAGATCGGGGAAGTGGTAGAGCGTGTGCCAGGCGAACTCGCGCCAGCCGAGCTCGGACAGGAACCGTGCAGAGCCCTCGACCCGGGTCGCCTCGGCCCACACGGTGAACGGGCTCAGCTCGCCCCAGCGCAGCCGGGGGGAGAGCAGGGAGGTCGCACCGGCGGCCGGCGCGTCCCTGGCCGCGTCGTACGCCGGGAGATCGTGGTCGAGGAAGTGTCGCAGCCGCCGTCGTGCTGCCGGCTCGCCCGGCTCCCAGGTGTCGCGGAGACCGCCCGCCCAATCCGGTGTCGTGGGCAGCAGCTCCCAATCACCCGGGGCATCGGAGCGCGGCGGTCGCGCCACCCCGTCGAGTTCGCGCGGCTCCGGCAGGGGAGCACGGGGCGCGGGCAGTGCGCGGCAGGCGCGCCAGAACGGGGTGAAGACGGAGTAGTGCGTGCCGCTGCCCGTGGTGACGGTCCACGGCTCGTGCAGCAGGGAGCCCGCGAACGACTCCACCGTCAGGCCCTGATCGCGCAGCGAGCTCTTCAGCGCCGCGTCGATCTCCCGCTCCGGTCGCCCGTATCGACGGTTCCAGTAGACGGCGCCCGCCCCGCTCTCCGCGACGACCTCGCGCACCACGCGCTCGGCCGGGCCGCGCCGCAACACGAGCCGGGCGCCCTTCTCGCGCAGCCGCTCGTCGAGGGAGACCAGCGAGTGATGCAGCCACCACTTCGCCGCACCTCCGAGCGGGCGGATCCCCGGCGACTCCTCGTCGAGCACGAACAGCGCGATCACGGGCGCGTCCCGATCCATCGCGGCACGCAGCGCCGGGTGGTCGGCGAGGCGGAGGTCGTCGCGGAACCAGACGATCGAGGGGGAGGTCATCGCGTCGCCCACAGAGCCCAGGCGATCAGGGCCGGTTGCAGGAAGAGACGGCCGAACCGACGCGCGTCCGTGTCGAGCCCCGGAGTGGAGCGTCCGGTGCGCCACTGATGCCAGTTGCCGGGGAAGACCGCGGCGAAGAACCCCGCCGTCGCCCAGCCGATCCGGCGGCGCTCCCGCGGCAGCGCGATCAGTCCCGCGGCGAGCGCGACCTCGACGGCGCCCGACGCGATCACGATGGCATCCTTGTCCATCCGCGTCGCCTCGGTCGCCCAGTCGGGCACCACCACCCGGAAGCCGCGCGTCTGCGTGAAGTGCAGCACGCCGACGGCGCCGAGGGCGAGAGCGAGGATCCAGCGGGCGATCGTCCGGGTCATGGGGCCACGCTACCGTCCGGTCCGGCGGTTGCGGCGCCCCGTCGTTCGCGAAGCCGTCCTCGTGTGTCCTGACACACTGAGGTGGTGACCGTCTTCCGCATCGTCGTGCTGTTCGTCCTCGCCGCCGTCGCCGAGATCGGCGGTGCCTGGCTCATCTGGCAGGCCGTCAAGGAGGACCGCGGTTGGCTCTTCGCGGTCCTGGGGGTCATGGCGCTGGGGGCGTACGGCTTCGTCGCGGCGCTCCAGCCCGACGCGAACTTCGGCAGGGTGCTCGCCGCGTACGGTGGGATCTTCATCGCCGGATCCCTCGCCTGGGGCATCATCGTCGACGGTTTCCGTCCCACGGTCTGGGACTGGGTCGGGTCGGCGGTCGCGCTCGTGGGCGCGGCGATCATCATCCTCGCCCCGGCGGCCGCGTCCTCCTCGGCCGAACCGGTGGCCTGACGGTCGGCGGCCCCCGGCCATACGAGTAGCCTAGATCCAGACCCAGATGGAGTGATCAGTGCCTGAAAACGCCCAGCCGACCGACGGCTTCGCCCTGTTCTCTGACCGAAACGTCGTCGCGATGCGCGTCAACGGCGAGCTCAAGGACCTCGCCACGACCCTGACCGGCACCGAGCAGGTCGAGCCGGTCACGATCGACAGCCCCGACGGCCTGAACATCCTGCGCCACTCGGCCGCGCACGTGCTCGCGCAGGCCGTGCAGCGCATCAACCCGCAGGCGAACCTCGGCATCGGCCCGCCCATCACCGACGGGTTCTACTACGACTTCGGCGTCGACACCCCGTTCACGCCGGAAGACATCAAGGCCATCACGAAGGAGATGCAGCGCATCGTCCGCGAGGGCCAGCGCTTCGTGCGTCGTGTCGTGACCGATGACGAGGCGCGCGCGGAGCTCGCCGACGAGCCGTTCAAGCTCGAGCTGATCGGGCTCAAGGGCGGCAAGGAGGCGGCCGAGGGCGCGTCGGTCGAGGTGGGCGAGGGCGAGCTCACGATCTACGACAACACGACCCGCGACGGCGAGGTCGTCTGGAAGGACCTCTGCCGCGGGCCGCATCTGCCCAACACGCGCATGATCGGCAACGGCTGGGACCTCACGCGCATCGCCGCCGCGTACTGGCGCGGCAGCGAGAAGAACCCGCAGCTGCAGCGCATCTACGGCACCGCCTGGCCCACGAAGGACGAGCTGCGCGCGTACCAGCACCGGCTGGAGGAAGCCGCCAAGCGCGACCACCGGCGACTCGGCAAGGAGCTCGACCTGTTCTCTTTCCCCGAGGAGATCGGGTCGGGCCTGAGCGTCTGGCATCCGCGCGGCGGCGTGGTGCGCGGCGAGATGGAGCAGCACGCGCGCAAGCGGCACATCGAGGGCGGCTACACCTACGTGTACACGCCGCACATCTCCAAGGAAGACCTCTTCCTCACCTCGAACCACCTCGTCACCTACAAGGACGGCATGTTCCCGCCCATCGTCATGGACGAGGAGCGCGACGAGAACGGCGAGATCACCAAGCAGGGCCAGGACTACTACCTGAAGCCCATGAACTGCCCGATGCACATCCTCATCTACAAGGAGCGCGCGCGCAGCTATCGCGACCTCCCGCTGCGGTTCGCGGAGAACGGCACGGTCTACCGCAACGAACTCTCCGGGGCCCTGCACGGCCTCACGCGGGTGCGCGGCTTCACGCAGGACGACTCGCACCTGTTCGTCACACCCGACCAGCTGGAGGAGGAGGTCGGCAAGGTCCTCGAGTTCATCCTCTCGATGCTCCGCGACTTCGGCCTCACCGACTTCGAGCTCGAGCTGTCGATGAAGGACGACGAGAAGTCGAAGTGGATCGGTTCGGACGAGTTCTGGGAGTCGTCCACCGACGCCCTGCGCCGCGTGGCCGTGGCCTCCGGTCTCAAGCTCACCGAGGTGCCGGGCGAGGCGGCGTTCTACGGGCCGAAGATCGACCTGAAGACGCGCGATGCGATCGGCCGCACGTGGCAGCTGTCCACGGTGCAGGTCGACCCCAACCTGCCCGAGCGCTTCGACCTCGAGTTCATGGACAAGGACGGCCAGAAGAAGCGTCCGATCATGATCCACCGGGCGCTGTTCGGCTCGATCGAGCGGTTCTTCGCGATCCTCCTCGAGCACTATGCGGGCGACTTCCCGGTGTGGCTCTCGCCGGTACAGGTCGTGGGGATCCCGGTCGCGGACGACTTCGCCGACTATCTGGGTGAGGTGATCGACATGCTCCGCTCCCGCGGTGTGCGTGCCGAGCTCGACACCTCCGACGACCGCATGCAGAAGAAGATCCGCACGCACACGACCGGCAAGGTCCCGCTGCTGCTGATCGCCGGGGAGCAGGACCGGGCCGCCGGCACCGTCTCCTTCCGCTACCGCGACGGCTCGCAGGAGAACGGCGTGCCGATCGCGCAGGCGGTCGACCGCATCCGCGCTGCCATCGACAGCCACGCCCTGGTGCAGACGGCCGGGGACCTGGCATGACCGAGGGGGAGCAGTCGCTGGAGGATGCAGGTCGCCTCGCCGGCGTGCCCGACGAGTTCCAGCGGCTGTGGACCCCCCACCGGATGGCCTACATCCAGGCGGGACCGGAGCCCCTGCGCGAGGAGTGCCCGTTCTGCGAGGCGCCGAAGTACCCCGACGCCGAGCGGCTCATCGTGGCACGGGGCACGACCGCGTACGTGCTGCTGAACCTGTTCCCGTACAACTCGGGGCACCTGCTGGTGTGCCCGTACCGTCACATCGCGACGTACGACCAGGCGAGTCCGGAAGAGGTGGCCGAGATCGGCGCGCTCACCCAGACGGCCATGCGGGTGCTGCGCGAGGTCTCCGGATGCGACGGCTTCAACCTGGGCATGAACCAGGGGGCGGTGGCGGGAGCCGGCGTGGACGCGCATCTGCACCAGCACGTGGTGCCGCGGTGGCGCTCCGACGCGAACTTCTTCCCGATCATCGCGAAGACGAAGGCGCTCCCGCAGCTCCTCGGCGAAGTGCGGGAGGCCGTCGCCCACGCGTGGCCGGAGTGACCGTCAGCGCACCTGCCGTGCGGTGAACTGCATGCGCGGGTGCGCGTAGAACTCCTGCGCCTCGATGAGCTGCAGCTCGCGCTCACCCGAGTCGAGCGTCGCCTGCAGCAGGTCGTACACGCTGGAGGCGGTGCGCTCGAGCGCGGTCTTGGCGCTGCCGGTCTCGACGTAGTGCGCCGTGAACAGGGCGGCGGTCACGTCACCGGAGCCGTTCGCCTTCATGGGGAGGTGCGGCGTCTGGACGAGCCAGGCACCGTCGCCGTCGACCGCGAGCATCTCGATGGTCCCCTCCTCGCGGTCGGGCCGCTCGACGCTCGTCACGAGCACCGTGCGGGGGCCCATGGCGCGGGCGAGGTCGACCGAGGCGAGGGTGGACTCGAGCGTGTCGGGTTCGGTCTCGGTGAGGAACCCGAGCTCGAACTGGTTGGGGGTGATGATGTCCGCCACCGGGACGACGCGCTCGCGCAGCAGGATCGGGATCGCGGGGGCGACGAAGCAGCCCGACTTCGCGTTGCCCATGACCGGGTCGCACGCGTAGACCGCGTCGGGGTTGGCGGCCTTGACGCGCGCGACCGCATCGATGATCACGTCACCGATGCCCTCGCCTCCCTGGTAGCCGCTCAGGACGGCGTCGATCTGCCCGAACACTCCGCGGTCCTCGATGCCGGTGATGACCTCGCGCACGTCGGCGGGGTCGATCAGCGGTCCGCGCCAGGCGCCGTAGCCGGTGTGGTTGGAGAAATTCACGGTGTAGACGGGCAGCACCTCGACGCCGATGCGCTGCAGCGGGAACACCGCGGCGGAGTTGCCCACGTGCCCGTATGCCACGGCGGACTGGATGGAGAGGATCTTCATGAGCGAGCGCTTTCGGTCAGGGCGGGCAGGTGCCCGCGACGGGTGGTCATCGCGCGGCCGCGACGAGGTCGGCGACGAGCGTGTCGGCTTCCGCGTCGGTGAGGTCGTGGACGGTGAGACGGAGGTGGTGGGACGGATCGGCGCGGTCGTCGAGGGAGAACTCGTCACCCGTGCGGGCGAGCCACCCCCGCCGCATCAGGTGCTCGGCGACCTCGCGCGCGGGCCGGGGGAGTCGCACCCAGAGGCTCAGCCCGTCTGGCGCGGCGACGTCGATGCCGTGCGCGCGCAGGCGTGCCGCGAACGCGGCGTTGCGCTCCGCGTAGTGCGCACCGGCGGTCGCGACGGTCGTCATCGCATCCTCGTCGGTCAGCTGTGCCAGGGCGAGGCGCTGCAGCAGGTGGCTCACCCACGTGGTGCCGGGGCTGAGTCGCATCGCGAGACGTTCTGCGGTGTCGGGGTCGGTCGCCGCGATCGCGAGGCACATGTCGGGTCCGAGGAACTTCGACACCGAGCGCACGAGGGCGAAGCGCCGATGGTCCTCGCTGATCAAGGACTCGTACGGGCGCTGCGACAGCAGCGAGAAGTGGTCGTCCTCGATGATCAGGACGTACGGGTGATCGGCGAGGACACCGCGCAGCTCGGCGGCGCGCTGGGCCGTGAGACCCACGCCGGTGGGGTTCTGCGCCCGCGGTGTGCAGATCACGGCCCGCACGCCGGCGTCGAGAGCCGCCCGCAGTCCGTCGACCGTCATTCCCTGGTCGTCGACGGGGACCGGGACGGCCCGATAGCCGCCGAGCCGCACCGTGTGGATGCTGGCGAGGAAGCACGGATCCTCGAGCGCCACGGCGTCGTCGCGCATGAGCGCTTGGGCGAGCAGCCGCTCCACCGCATCGACCGCTCCGCTCGTCACAGTGATCCGGAAGTCCGCGTCCGGAAGGTCGGCCGCCATCCACCGGCGCGCCCACTCCTCCAGCCCCGGGTCGATCACGGGTTCGCCGTAGAGCACGGGACGGCTCGCGATCGTCATCAGCGCGGCCGACGGGTCGGGGATGCGTGCGGGGTCGGGGTTGCCGGTGCCGATGTCGCGGAGCACGGTGTCGGCCGCGTAGCCCTCCTGTGCCACGGCCTCGATCCCCGCGACCGTGGTGCCGGCGCGTCCGCGCGACAGGACGAGTCCCGCCTGGGCGAGCTGGCGGTACGCGGCGACGGCGGTGTTGCGGTTGACGCCGAGGGTGGCGGCGAGCTCGCGCACCGGCGGGAGGAGGGCTCCGGGCAGCAGGATCCCGCGGTCGCGCAGGGCGCGCACGCTGTCGGCGATCTCCGCCGCGGTGCTGCCTGTGATCCGGTCGCTCATGATCCTCCTCCGCGATTCTAAGTGGGATCGGACAGTGCTACGTTTGATCTAGATCAAACCCGATTACGGATCATCCGACAGGAGCTCCCCATGTCCGAGCAGAACACCACCGGCTCGTCGCGCGTCAAGCGCGGTCTCGCCGAGATGCTCAAGGGCGGCGTCATCATGGACGTCGTGACCGCCGAGCAGGCGAAGATCGCCGAGGACGCGGGCGCCGTCGCCGTCATGGCGCTCGAGCGCGTGCCGGCCGACATCCGCGCGCAGGGCGGCGTCTCGCGCATGAGCGACCCGGACATGATCGACAGCATCATCGATGCCGTGTCGATCCCGGTGATGGCGAAGGCGCGCATCGGTCACTTCGTCGAGGCGCAGGTGCTGCAGGAGCTCGGTGTCGACTACATCGACGAGTCCGAGGTGCTCTCGCCGGCCGACTACGTGAACCACATCGACAAGTTCGGCTTCACGGTGCCCTTCGTGTGCGGCGCCACGAACCTCGGCGAAGCGCTGCGACGCATCAACGAGGGGGCGGCGATGATCCGCTCGAAGGGCGAGGCCGGAACGGGCGACGTGTCCGAGGCGATGAAGCACATCCGCAAGATCCGCGGGGAGATCGCTGCGCTCACGGCTCTCCCGAAGGATGAGCTGTTCGTCGCCGCGAAGGAGCTGCAGGCGCCGTACGAGCTGGTCGCCGAGATCGCCGAGACGGGCACGCTCCCCGTCGTGCTGTTCGTGGCCGGCGGCGTCGCGACCCCCGCGGACGCCGCGATGATGATGCAGCTCGGGGCGGACGGCGTGTTCGTCGGCTCCGGCATCTTCAAGTCGGGCAACCCCGCCGAGCGCGCGAAGGCGATCGTGAAGGCCACGACGTTCTTCGACGACCCGAAGGTGATCGCCGAGGTGTCCCGCGGGCTCGGCGAGGCGATGGTCGGCATCAACGTCAGCGACCTGCCGGCGCCGCACCGGCTCGCCGAGCGTGGCTGGTAGCCCGCGGGTCGGCGTGCTCGCGCTGCAGGGCGATGTGCGCGAGCACGCCGCCCTGCTCACCCGGCTCGGCGCCCAGGTGGAGCTCGTCCGGCGCCCGGAGGAGCTGGCCGCCGTGAACGGCCTGGTGATCCCGGGTGGCGAGTCCACCGTGATCGACAAGCTGTCGCGCTCGTTCGGGATGCAGGAGCCGATCCGCGACGCGATCGCCGCCGGGCTCCCGGTGCTCGGCACGTGCGCGGGGCTGATCATGCTGGCCGACACGGTCGTCGACGCGATCGAGGGCCAGCAGTCGTTCGGAGGGCTCGACGCGGTGGTCAGGCGGAACGCGTTCGGCCGTCAGGTGGAGTCGTTCGAGGCGCAGCTCGACGTGGCGGCCTTCGGTGCACCGCCGGTGTCGGCGGCGTTCATCCGCGGACCGGTCGTCGAGTCGATCGGTCCTCGTGCGACCCCGCTCGCGGCGCTACCGGACGGCCGCGTGGTGGCGGTGGAGCAGGGAGCGCTGCTGGGCCTGAGCTTCCACCCGGAGATCTCCGGCGAGACCCGCTTCCACGAGCGCTTCCTCGCCCGCGTCGAAGGCGGCCACTCCGTCGCCGCCGCCTGACCGCCGGACGCGTCGTCACACCAGGGCGACCAGCCACCGCAGCGCGGGACCGGCTTGCGCCCGCTGGAAGGCGCGCAAGCCGGGGAGCTGCGGAATCTCCGGCCTGCTCTGTTCGGCCCAGAGGTACGAGGCGAAGCCCGCGATGACCGGCAGCAGGTCCCTCGGAGGGGGAGCGCCGTGCTCCTCGAACACCGGGTAGGCCTGCGTGCAGGTCGGTCCGCCGCTCGCCTCGATGCTCGGCAGCACGCAGGGGAGGTCGACCCATGCGGCCCCGCGGCGCGCATGCGGCCAGTCGAGCAGGTGGGCGCGACCGTCGGCGATGAGGATGTTGTCGGCCCGGACGTCGTCGTGGACGAGGACATCTCCGCGCACGGCCCCCGCGAACTCCGCCTCCAGTTCACGCAGTCGGGGCAGCGAATCCCGGACCGACGGGGGCAGAGCGCCGCGGAGGTCGGGGGTGGCGGCGATCTCCTGCCAGCGCGTGAAACCCGGCACCATGCTCTCGTCCGCGGCCGTCAGGGTTCTCGGTGCCGGCGTGGTGCCGACGACGGCGAGGGCGTCCGCCACCGCGTGCAGGTCATCCGCTGTCCACGGGCGCCCCGGATGGCGGCCGTCGATCGCCTCGACGACCAGCACGGCACCGATGTCGTCCTGCACCGTCCCCAGCACTCGGGGCGCGACGCCCGAGGGGAGGGTCGACAGCGTGACGATCTCCTGGCGGAGCAGGCGCACCGAGTCGGCGTGCCAGTCCGCGCCCGCGGCCTTCACGAAAGCCCGACCGCCGGTCGTGACCACGGTGCCCGCGTACGTGGCGCTGAAGCCGCCGTGCGCGGGGGCGTCGGAGATGTACTCTCCGCCGATCACGTCCAGCGCCGCGGCGCGGAGGCTCTCGGGCAGTGAGGTCCACGCGGGGCGGAGGCGGTCGGCTCCTGCGGTCACACCCTGCTCCTCTCGCGCGCGATCAACGGCGGCCTCGACCGTAGCAGGCGGGCGAGTCGGGTCAGGGGAGAAGGGTGCGGATGGCGTGCACCGTGCGGTCGATGTCGTCCGCGGTCGTCGCCCACGACGACACCGAGCAGCGCAGCGCGGCTCGCCCCCGCCATTCCGCTCCGGTGACGACGGCCGTGCCGTCGACCAGGATCGCGGCACCGAGCTCGCGGGTCGCCTCGTCCGTGCCGAGCCGGAACATCACCTGGGTGTAGTCGACGTCGTTGATCACCTCGATCGCGTCGAGCCCGCGCAGGCCGGAGGCCATGCGCACGGCGTTGTCGTGGAGGCGGTCGACGAGATCGGCGACCCCGGAACGCCCGAGGCTGCGCAACGCTGCGTACGCCGGCACCCCGCGGGCGCGGCGCGACAGCTCCGGCGTCACATCCCACGGGTCGAGGCCGGAGTACACGAGGTAGTCGCCGCCGGTGCGGAACGCCGCGATCGAATCGGCGGGATCGCGGACGATCGCCATGCCGCAGTCGTACGGCACGTTCAGCGTCTTGTGTGCGTCGGTCGCCCAGGAGTCCGCGTCCTCCATGCCGGCGGTCAGATGTCGCAGCGCGGGGGAGGCGGCCGCCCACAGACCGAAGGCGCCGTCCACGTGCACCCAGGCGCCGTGTCGGCGTGCGATCGCGATCAGCGCGCGGAAGTCGTCGAACGCTCCGGTATGGACCTCTCCCGCCTGCAGGCACACGATGAGCGGGCCGGATCCGCCGTCGAGGACGCGCTCGAGCTCGGCGGGGTGCATCCTGCCCTGCGCGTCGGCATCCACCACGTCGACCTCGGCGCGGCCGATCCCGAGGAACCGTGCCGCGCGGTCGATCGATCCATGACGATCGGCACCCACCACGAACCGCACCGGCGGCGCGGAGCGCATTCCCCGTTCGGCGAGGTCCCACCCCGCCCGCGCGAGCACGGCGTTCCGTGCGGACGCGAGGCACGTGAAGTTCGCGAGCTGACCGCCCGTGACGAAGCCGACGCTGCTCGCGCACGGGAGGCCGAGCAGCTCGAGCAGCCACTGTCCTGCCACCCGCTCCATCGCGACGGTCGCCGGGGTGAGCAGGGAGGAGCCGGAGTTCTGATCCCACGCGGACACGAGCCAGTCCGCGGCGAGAGCGGCCGGATGAGTGCCGCCGATCACGAACCCGAAGAACCGTCCACCGGGGATCGCCACGAGTCCGGGCTCGGCCTTCGCCGCGATGTCCTCGACAACGGCCGCGGGGTCCTCCGCCCGCTCCGGGAGAGGCGTGCCGAACACCTGCAGCATCTCGTCGAGGCTCGCGCGCGGCCACACCGGTCGATCGTCGAGGGTGCCCAGGAACGCCTCGGCTCGACGGTGAGCGGCGTCGAGAGCACGCTCCCGGTCGCCCATGCGGTCAGTCTCCCACCGCCGCAGCGCCCCGACAAGGCACTGTGCCGCCGGGTGTTCCGCGGTGTTCCTTTAGAATGGACGACGCCCTGGACACGCGCCGGGGCCCTGACGACGAGCGGAGACTTATGTCCGGGCATTCCAAGTGGGCCACGACCAAGCACAAGAAGGCCGTCATCGACGCGCGCCGTGCCAAGTCCTGGGCCAAGCTCATCAAGAACATCGAGGTCGCGGCCAAGCTCGGCGGCGCCGACCTGCAGGGCAACCCGACCCTGTTCGACGCGGTCCTCAAGGCCAAGAAGACCTCCGTCCCGAAGGACAACATCGACCGGGCGATCAAGCGCGGTGCGGGCATCGGCGGCGAGGCCGTCGAGTACACCTCGATCATGTACGAGGGGTACGGCCCCAACGGTGTGGCGCTCATGATCGAGTGTCTGACCGACAACAAGAACCGCGCCGCCGCCGAGGTGCGCACCGCGCTGAGCCGCAACGGGGGCACGCTCGCCGACCCCGGCAGCGTCGCGTACAACTTCAGTCGCAAGGGCGTCATCGTGGTCGGGTCGGAGGGCACGACCGAGGACGACGTGATGATGGCCGCGCTCGAGGCGGGGGCCGAGGAGATCGAGCCGCACGCCGAGGGCTTCGAGGTCATCACCGAGGCGAGCGACCTGGTCGCCGTGCGCAGTGCGCTGCAGGAGGCGGGCATCGAGTACGAGTCGGCCGACGTCGAGTTCGTGCCGAACCTCAAGGTCGAGATCGACGCCGACACGGCCCGCAAGGTGTTCCGACTGATCGACGCGCTGGAGGACAGCGAGGACGTGCAGAACGTCTTCAGCAACTTCGACCTGTCGGCCGAGGTCCAGGCGGAGCTCGAGAACGACGACGCGTAGGCGCGGCTGACCTCGATGGGCACGTTCCGCGCCTAGCCTGGGACGGTGACGTCGACCATCCGCGTGCTGGGCATCGACCCGGGACTCACCCGCTGCGGTGTCGGGATCGTCGACGTCGACCGGACCCGCCGGGGCACCCTCGTGCACGTCGGTGTGATCCGCTCGGCGATCGATGCGCCGATCGGCGAGCGACTCGCGGTCGTCGCCGCGGGGATCCGCGAGGCGATCGCCCAGCACCGCCCTGACGCGGTCGCGGTCGAGCGCGTCTTCGCGCAACAGAACAGCCATACGGTGATGGGCACGGCACAGGCGAGCGGGGTCGCGCTCCTCATCGCCGCCGAGTCAGGGCTTCCCGCGGCGACCCACACGCCGAGCGAGGTCAAGGCGGCCGTCACGGGCTACGGCTCCGCCGACAAGAGGCAGGTGCAGGCGATGATCGCCCGCATCCTGCGTCTGGATGCGCCGCCGCAGCCGGCGGACGCCGCGGACGCTCTCGCGATCGCCCTGTGTCA
>NZ_SSDO01000503.1:0-942 GCF_004794395.1 Microbacterium sp. K41
GCGATCGGCATCGTGCTCACCCTCGGCACCGGCATGTTCGCCGCCATGGCCTGGGTCGTGCGCCGCATCGACGCCGTCGACGAGAAGCTCACCACCCGCATCGACACGGTCGAGGAGAAGCTCACCACCCGCCTCGACGCCGTCGGCGCCGACGTCACCGACCTCAAGATCGCCGTCGCCCGCCTCGAGGGACCACCCCGCCACCTGCTGACCGCAGCCCGCTGAGGGCGTGCGCGTGAGGGTTCAACGGAGCGCGAGGGCGGCGGCGCCGATGAGGGGCCCTTCGTCGCCGAGGCCCGAGCGCACGGCCCGGGTACGCCGGGAGTACGGGTGCACGGCGTGCGCGGTGAGCGCCTGCTGCACGAGGTCGATGTAGTCGGACGACACCCGCGAGAACCCGCCGCCGATGGCCACCACGTCGAGGTCGACCAGGGTCGCGGCGTCCGCGAGCGCTTCGCCGACCGCGCGGGCCGAGCGCTCGATGGCCGCGCGGGCGATCGCGTCTCCGGCTGCCGCGTCGCGCGCGAGGTCCTCCCCCGTCGCGCCGGTCCACCCCTGCTCCTGCGCCCAGGCGGCGCTCGCGGGGCCGGAGGCGATCTCCTCGAGCGTGAGCCCTCCCTCGCGGCGCACCTGACCGAGGTGACCCGCGTTGCCGGTGGCTCCCGGGATGTAGGCGCCGTTCACCACGAAGCCGCCGCCGACGCCCGTCGACACCACGATCGACAGCGAGGCCCCCGCGTCACGGGTCGCCCCGAGCCACGACTCCGCCAGGGCGAGGGCACCCCCGTCGTGGCCGAGCGTCGTGGGAAGGTCGCGGCCGAGCACCGCCGTCGCCGCGTCCCGCACCGCCGCCGCGAGGGCGAAGCCGTGCGCGAGCGGCATGTTCACCGGCTCGATGGTGCCCGCGACGCGATCCACCGGACCGGCGCTGCCGATCCCCGC
>NZ_SSDO01000504.1:0-547 GCF_004794395.1 Microbacterium sp. K41
TCCGCGGCCTGCCGCCACACGAGCCCGTGCAGCACCCCGCCGGGCTCGGTGAGGTCGAACTCGACCCACTCGCCCTCGGGCACCCGCACGAACGCGCCGCCCGCGAGGTTGCCCTCGCCGGTCCACGCGCCGTCCGCGGGACGCTCGACCGTGCACCCGGGCGAGAGCCGTGCGGCCTCGGCGTCGAGCGCCCGCAGTCCCGCGAACGACGACAGCCCCGTGATCGAGGTCGCCAGCCGCGCCACGTCGGGGTTCGCGTCGAGCAGCTGCATCGTGAGCAGGCCGTGGATCGTCGACTCCGCGCCCGAGTTGCGGTTCACGCGGCCGTCGGTCTCGACGCCGTCGAAGGTCACGCCGGTCGCGGGGTCGTACACCGGCACGCCCGCGGTGTTGGCGCCGAAGAACCATCCCGCCGCGAGCCCCGCGATCACCCGCAGTCCCTCGCCGCCCGCGCTCGCCGCCTGCAGCGCCCCGGCCACGCGGCCGTGTGCGCCGTAGGCGATCTGCGCCTCGGCGGGCAGCGGCGCCCACGCGTTGTGCGGTCCGC
>NZ_SSDO01000505.1:0-31278 GCF_004794395.1 Microbacterium sp. K41
GCCCTCGGCGCCCACCGCATCGCGGTCTACGCGGCGCCCGTGCCCTCCGCGATGCGCAGGTCAGCCCAGCCCAGCAGGGCTCCGTCCGCCGCGTAGACCGCGATGCGGTGGGCGCCGAGGGCCGCGTCCGCCGGGACCGTGACCGTGAGGGCGCCCGTCGCCGAGAGGGTCCCCGTGGCGAGGCGCACCGGGTCGGAGTACAGCCACACCTCGGCGGCGGTGCCGGCGGCGGAGCCGACCGTGACCGTGACCCGCTGGCCCCGGCTCGCGACCGCCGGATCGACCGTCACGCCGTGGCGGTTGCCGTCGACGAGGTCGGTCCCCGGCAGCGGCGGAGTGCCGGTGCCCGGGTTCTCGCCGCCCGGGTTCTCGCCGTCCACACCGCCTGACAGCGTGCCCGTGCGCAGCGCCTGCGCGGCGAAGCCGTCGGCGAACCACCACACCGGGCGCTGTCCGTCGACAGACAGCGAGGCCGGCGCGGTCGCGAAGCCCTCGTTGTTGATGTCGGGCATGCCCGCTGGTCGCGCATAGTGGGCGATGCCCGGCTGTGCGGTGCCGTTGAGGGCGATCTCGGCCGAACGACCCTGGCAGCCGTCGTCGCAGACCGCCCACAGCGTGTTCCGCACCGTGTCCCAGTCGAGGGCCATGACGCCGGCGAGACCCGGCGCGAGCTCCGACACCAGGGTCGCGGTGCCGTCCGCGGCGAGCGCGAAAGCGTAGACGTGCCCGTTGTCCTCCACCGCGACCAGGAACAGGCCGCTGCCGTGACCGGCGTGGTCGGCGGGGTCGTAGGCGGCGCCCGTGGTGTCGTCGAAGAGCTTCCCGGCGAGCGCCGCGTCCGGCACCCACTGCACGGCCTCCACGCCGAGGTTCGCGCCGACCGCGGGAAGCAGTGCCGTCAGATCCCACTCCTGCAGGGCGACCAGGTCTCCGGCGTTCGCCTCGGGGTCGACCTTCAGCACGACGTTCCGGTTCACGCCCTTCGCGCTGTTGTCGCGCTCGGAGGCGAGGTAGACGAAGCCGTCGCCGTCGACCGTGATGCCCTCGGTGTCGGGGCCGGCGGCGCCGGGGTCCTGCGCATCCTTCTGGAAGCGGACGCGCTTGCCCTCGTCCCAGCCGTCGGCCTTCTCGACCGAGCCGTCGGCGTGCGCGTCGAGCTTCCAGATGCGCCCCTCGCCGTTGTCCACGGCCCACAGCACCGCACCGTCGGCCGTCTCCTGCACGTCGAGGCCGGAGCTGTCCTCCAGGAACGTCGGGGTCTCGTCGACCACGCGCACCTCCGCGGAGCCGGGCCACACGCCCACCGGCACCTCGCCGGCGCACACGTTCGCTGCACCCTTGGTCGACTCCGCAGTGACCGCGAAGGCGCCCGTCAGATCGGGGCAGCGGCCCCAGGTGACGGCCGCGTGCCCCTCACCCCAGCTGGTCTCGTCGACGAGCAGATCGCCGTCGAACACCCGCACCGCGTCGCCTCCGCCGAGGCCGAACCCGAGCTGCGCGCGCTCGATCACGAGGTAGCCGCCCGCGGCGATCGAGGTGCCGGCGGGGATCGCGTAGGCGTGCGCGTCGTCGTCGTCCTTCACGACGATGCCCGACACGTCGAGGGCCGCCGCCGTCGGGTTCACGAGCTCGACCCAGTCGTCGGGCGAGCCGCCCTCGGACTCCACCTCGTTGATGCGCACCGGGTTGCCGCAGGCGTTGCGCGCTCCCTTGGTGGCGGCTGGTGCATCGATGAACTCGCCCGTGCCGTCGACGCAGCGCGCCCACACACCGTCGGCGTGTGCGGGGTACACGTGCTGATCGACCGCGGTGCCGTTCGCGTCGCGGATCGTCACGGTGTCGCCGTTGCCGAGCCCGAAGACGAAATCCTCGGGCTGGTCGAACACCAGGTAGCCGCCGGGCGCCAGCACGGTGCCGGCGGGAAGCGGCGTGGTCTCGGCGGCGTGCCCGACCGGGTCGTTGTCCATCACGGTCCACCCCGACACGTCGACCGGCGTGCTGCCGGTGTTGATGACCTCGACCCAGTCGGTGGCGTCGCCGTTCGACTCGATCTCGTTGATCGCGACCGACGGCAGGACGCAGGAGTTCGCCGCTCCCGGGGTCGCGGAGGCGAGCACGAACGCGCCGACCCCGTCGGGGCAGCGGGCCAGGGTGGCCGCGGCGGCGTCCCCGTCGATCGCGGCATGACCCTGCCAGGGCAGCGTGTCGTCGATCATCGCTCCCGACGCGTCGAAGAGACGGATGCGGTCGGCGCTGCCGATGCCGATCGGGTCGCGGAACGCGGTCTCGACGCCGTCGACCAGGCCGATCGTGCCCTCCTCCACCACGAGGAACTGTCCCGCCGCGATCTGCGTGCCCGGCAGGAACGTCCAGCGGTGGTCGTCGGAGTTGTCGCGGATCTCGTATCCGGAGAGGTCGAGCGCCTCGGTGCCCGGGTTGTGGAACTCCACCCAGTCGGCGGGCTGCGAGTCGACCTCGTTGATGCGGATCGAGCCGTCGACGGGCGCGACGCTGCAGTCGTTGGGCGCTCCCGGCGTCACCGCGGTCGCCGGCGCCCAGGCCCCCGTGCCGTCGGGGCAGCGCGCCCATACCGACAGCGGGGCCGTGTTGTCGTACGCGTAGGAGTCGACCTCGACGCCGCTGGGGTCGACGAGCACGACCTCGTCGCCCTTGCCGAGCCCGAACGGGAAGTCCACGTCCTTCACGAGCACGAGGAACTCGCCGGGCGCCAGCACCGTGCCCTCCGGTGCTCGACCGACGCTGTCGCGCTTCTCGTCGGCGATGGTCCAGCCCGCGAGGTCCACGGGGGTGTCGCCCGCGTTGTACAGCTCGACCTGGTCGGCGAGCCCGGTGGGCGCGTCGTCGTAGACGATCTCGTTCAGCACGAGCCCCGACGGGTCGGCGACCGGCGCGGTTTCTTCGGTCGGACGGACGCCGGTGGCGGCGACCGCGGCGGGGGCGGCGAGCAGGGCGGCGGCGCTCAGTGCGCACACCGCCACGACCGCCGCTGCGGACTGCAAGCGGGGCATGGAGTCTCCTGGAGGGATCGCCCGGACGGGCTCAGACGGGTATGAGCCCAGACCACCGACCCCCGGTGGACGCCGTCGGTCCGCCCGGTGCACGGACGGTGAACGGCGGGTGGCGATCCCGTACCGTCAGGCGATCCCGTACCGTCAGGCGATCCGCGTGCCGGGTGGCAGGCGTCGCGCGGGCGTGCGGGTGCGCGCCCAGGCCCCGGCGAACAGCGATCCGGCGATCACGACCTGCACCCCGAGCCCCACGAACCAGCTGGGCACCGACGACTCGATGACCTCCTGCGGTGTGCGGTAGTTCCCGTCCGTGTCACACTCGTCCCACCGCTGCTCCAGCGGTGACTGCTGGGCGCTGCGCAGGCCGTACTTGATCTGGCCGAACAGGTCGACGGGGTACCCGTCCGAGGAGAACTCGGTGGGCGTGGCGTCCGCGAGCACCACGAACGGGTTCGCGGCGAGCGCCCACCACACCAGGTCGAAGCGCGGCGCCTCGTAGGTCGTCGACACCTCCCACCGGTCGCACTCGACGTTGCCGTTCGCGTCGTACGGACGGCTGTAGCTGGTGGCCTCGCTGCGGATGGCCATGCCGCCCAGCGCGAAGACGATCAGCGTGCCGACCACGAGCCCCGAGACGACGAGGTACGTGGCCGCGACGGAGAACAGGGGGCGCGCGATGAGCCCGCTGAGCCCGACCCCGATCGCGGCCACCACCACGATCTCGGCTGCGAGCACGAGCAGTGACACCAGGAGCACGAGCGGATCGGCGCCGCCACCGAGCAACGACAGCGCCAGGAACGGCACGGCGACGAGCAGGAACGCCC
Organism: Microbacterium sp. K41; assembly: GCF_004794395.1. Taxonomy (NCBI): domain Bacteria; kingdom Bacillati; phylum Actinomycetota; class Actinomycetes; order Micrococcales; family Microbacteriaceae; genus Microbacterium; species Microbacterium sp. K41. Next base: position 3,854 of record NZ_SSDO01000505.1, read on the forward strand.
CACCGGTCGCGATGGCGGCGAGGAGCTTGCCCAGCATGATGTCGCCGGTCGACGCGGCCGTGACCTGGATGGCGCCGAGGGTGGCGGCATCGCGGTCGCCGTTGATCGCGTTGCCGCTGAGCGTCGGCGAGACGAGCACCACGAGCAGCAGCACGATGTTGACGACGATGGAGTACACCCCGGCGCCGACCGCGTCGCCCCAGGAGTACACGGCGAACGCGAGCCCGGTGATGCCCAGCAGCACGAGGGCGAAGACGCCGAGGAGCACGTACCAGCCGACGCTCCGCAGCCGCTGCGTGAGCTCGAGCCGGGCGATGATGCCGATGTTCGCGAGACTCATGCGCCGGCCTCCGTTCCTTCGGTGGTCGCGGGCGATGTGGCCGCGGGCGGGGCGGGCGGTGGCGGGGTCGGCGCGGTCGCCGGCTGTGCGGGCGCGGGGTGCTGCAGGTGCAGGAACGTGTGCTCGAGGTCGCTCTGCGCCGGCGCGAACTCCGCCACGGGTAGTCCCGCCTCCACGAGCCGCCGCAGCGACTGGGCGGCCGCGTCCTCCCCGGCGAACCCCACGAGCACGGCGCCGCGGTCGACGGCGAGCGACTCGGGCGCGAGGCCGAGCTGCGATGCGACCTGCCGGGTGTCGGCGCTCAGACGCTCCGGGGTGACGCCCGCCAGGCGGATGCGCCACGCGCGCACGCTGCTCTGCGCGGGGGCGGCGTCGACCACCGATCCGGCGACGAGGAACACGGCGTCGTCGACGACCTCCTCGAGCTCCGACAGGATGTGGCTGGAGATGAGGATCGTGCGACCCTCGGCCGCGAACCGGCGCAGCAGCACCCGCAGCTGCACGCGCGCTTCGGGGTCGAGCCCGGAGGCCGGCTCGTCGAGGAGCAGCACCTGGGGGTCGTGCACGAGGGCGCGGGCGAGGCCGAGCTTCTGCTTCTGTCCGCGCGACAGCACCTTGGCCGGCGAGTCGGCGAGCTCGCCCAGGCCGACGAGGGCGAGCAGCTGCTGGGCGCGGACGGCGGCATCCGCGGCGGTGATGCCGTAGAGCCGGGCGGTCGTGACGATGGTCTCGCGGGCGGTGAGCGAGGGCCAGGCGCCGAGGGCGTCGGGCATCCAGCCGAGCAGTCGCCGGGCCGCGAGCGGATCTTCGGCCGGGTCGACGCCGCCGATGCGGATCGTGCCGGTGTCGGGTGCCAGGAGCGACGCGAGCATGAGCAGCAGCGTGGTCTTGCCCGCACCGTTGGGCCCGACCAGTCCGGTCACCTTGCCCGGTTCCGCGCGGAGGGTGGCCGAGCGTACGGCCTGCACCGTCCCGAAGGCCCTGCTGACGTCCTGCACCAATATTCCGGTCATGCGGTCAGTCTGGCATCGGTTCGCGCGCCCACCCGGGACCTCCGGGCGGATCCCCAGCCGCGCCTGCGACCGGATGACACAATCGCAGAATGCGCACGGTCCTCAACATCATCTGGGTCATCCTCGCCGGCTGGGCCCTCTTCCTCGGCTATCTGCTCGCCGGAGTGCTGCTGTGCATCCCGATCGTCACCATCCCCTGGGCGATCGCCTCGTTCCGCATCGCCCGCTACGCCATCTGGCCCTTCGGCCGCGAGGTCGTCAGCAAGCCGACCGCCGGCGTCGGCTCGTTCCTCGGCAACGTGCTCTGGGTCATCCTCGCGGGCTGGTGGCTCGCGATCGGGCACATCGTCTCCGGCCTCGCCCTGTGCGTCACCATCATCGGCATCCCGATGGGCATCGCCGACTTCAAGATGATCCCGGTCTCCCTCATGCCCCTCGGCAAGGAGATCGTCTCCACCCGCCGCGGCGCCTTCGACCGCACGCTCTGACCCGCGGACGTCAGCCCCGGAAGAACGCGACACCCAGGTCGGGGTGGTCGACGAACACGCCGTCCACGCCCTGCCGCGCGATCGCGTCCCACTCGGCCTCGTAGTCGCCGAACGCCCCGCGCCCGCCGTCGCCGCGGAACCGCGGGGCGAGGAACGCGTTCTCGGGGCGGCAGGTCCACGTGAACACCGACAGGCCGCGGGCGTGGGCATCCGCGACGATCGTGTTCCCCTCGGCCAGCAGCATCTTCTTGTCGACGCTGATGCCGTCCACCTCACCCACCAGCGCGTCGAGCCCCGCGGGCGTGACCGTCTCGGGGTACGTGCGCGCCCGCTTCCCCTGCGCGACGGCCAGGTCGTACGGACGCCCCTTCGCCTCGATCAGATACACGTACGACGCCGGCACCCCGAGGGCGCGCAGCTGCCGCAGCACGGTCGACTCGAAGCTCTCGATCACCAGCGGCAGCGCGCCGTCCGCCCATCCGGCCTCGCGCAGCTCCGCGGCGATGAGCGGCGCCAGGTCGAGACCGACACTCGCGAAGTAGGTGGCGTGCTTCACCTCCAGCACCACGCCGATCTCCCTGCCGTGCTCCACCGATCCCTCGCGCACGAGGTCGAGCACCTCACGCAGCCGCAGGATCGCCTGGCCCCCGTCGAAGCTCGCGCTCGACACCCGCACCTCGGGCAGCCGCTCGCGGGTGCGCAGCGTGGCGAGCTCGTCCCACGTGAAGTCCTCGGTGAACCAGCCGGTCAGCGCCGCGCCGTCCACGCGCTTGGTCGTCCGGCGATCGGCGAACTCGGGGTGTTCCGCGACGTCGGTCGTGCCCGAGATCTCGTTCTCGTGGCGCACGATCAGCACCCCGTCCTTCGTGGCCACCACGTCGGGCTCGACCGCGTCCACGCCCATCGCCAGCGCGAGCTCATAGGAGGAGCGGCTGTGCTCCGGGCGATAGCCGGGGGCTCCGCGATGCCCGATCACGAGCGGGTCTTTCCTGGGCACGCTCACAGCGTAGAACACCCCGCGCGTGTCGCCGCCCGGGTATCGTGGAGGAAAGCGACCTACTACCCCCCTTTGGAGTGAGGCCCACCAATGAGCAACTTCGCTTTCAACAATCCTGCGTTCCAGCAGCAGGACCCGCGCAACGTCGCGACGTATCCCGGCGCTCCGCAGGCTGCTCAGGGTGCGCAGAACGCCTCGTTCACGCACGCCTCCGTCGACGCCGCCACCAACGCGCAGCTCGAGGGCATGTACGCGGCGCCGCCCGCCGGCGCCATCGAGACCGACCGCATGTCGGTCGAGGACACGGTGTGGAAGACCGCCGGACTGTTCGCGATCCTCCTCGTCACCGCCGCGGTCGGCTGGGTGTGGACCCTCGGCGGCATCTCGGCCCCGCGCTTCGACCCGTACGGCGGCAACACCGTCAACATGCTGCCGTGGATCATCGGCGCGCTCGGCGGCTTCGTGCTCGCGATGGTCATCACCTTCACCTCGCGCAAGACGGTCCGCCCCGCGCTGATCTTCGCCTACGCGGCGTTCGAGGGCCTGTTCATCGGCGGCATCTCCGCGTTCTTCGAGGTCAGCTGGCCGGGCATCGTCTTCCAGGCGACGCTCGCCACGGTCTCGGTCGTCGGCGTGACCCTGGCGCTGTTCGCGAGCGGCAAGATCCGCGCCTCCAAGAAGGCCACCAAGGTCTTCATGATCGCGATGATCGGCTACCTGGTCTTCTCGCTGCTCAACCTGGTCCTGATGTGGACCGGCGTCAACCAGAACGCGTTCGGCCTGTTCAGCACCGAGATCATGGGTATCCCGCTCGGTCTGATCATCGGCGTGCTCGTGGTCATCATGGCCGCGTATTCGCTGGTGCTCGACTTCGACCAGATCCAGCAGGGTGTGCGCAACGGCGCTCCCCGCAAGTACGGCTGGCTCGGCGCCTTCGGCATCATGGTCACCGTCGTCTGGCTGTACGTGGAGATCCTGCGGATCATCGCGATCGCCCGCGGCAACAACTGACGCCCGTCGCGACAGAGGCCCGTCTCCCCTCGGGGAGGCGGGCCTCTTGCCATATCCGGGGAGTGCGGCGCAAGGGGTTGGCACGCGACTGCGGATCGCGGCACTGTGGATATCACGAAGCCCCGGCACCCCGGGGCTCCCGACATCAAGGAGCTGACCATGAGCTTTCTCGGCTTTCTTCTCCTCGGCCTCATCGCCGGAGCCATCGCCAAGCTGATCCTGCCCGGTAAGCAGGGAGGCGGGTGGTTCGTCACGCTGCTGCTCGGCGTCGTCGGCGCCCTGCTCGGAGGATGGCTCGGCAGCCTGATCCTCAACCGTCCTCTCACGGAGTTCTGGGACCTCGGAACCTGGCTCCTCGCCATCGGCGGCTCGATCATCGTGCTGCTGATCTACGGCCTCATCGTCGGCCGTGGCCAGAAGGTCAACGACTGACGCGCGACCCCACTCGACGCGCCCCCGCGTCATCACGCCCGTCCCTCACGGCTGCGACAGCATCCGTGAGGGGCGGGTCTTTTCGTATCCCCCCGGACCCGTCCTCGCGGGGATGGCCCGGCCCTACGGCGGGCTCAGCTCACCGCCCCGCGGGCCTTGCGCTCCAGCAGCGCACGCTCGCGGTCGTTGCCCGCGATGCCCGCGGCGACCGCGAACTCGCTGGGGGCCTCGTCTTCCCGCCCGAGACGCCGCAGCAGCTCGCCACGCGTCGCCGGGAGCAGGTGATAGCCGCGCAGCGCGCCCGACGCCGCGAGCTGGTCGACGATGCGCAGCGCCGACGCGGGGCCCGTGGCCATCGCCACCGCCGCGGCGCGGTTCAGCTCCACGACCGGGGACGGGGCCAGGCGACCGAGCGCCTCGTACAGCAGCACGATCCGATCCCAGTCGGTGTCGTCGACCGAGGCCGCGATGGCATGGCACTCCGCGATCGCCGCCTGCAGGCCGTACACCCCGCGACCGCGTCCCAGCCCGTCCGCCGTCGCCAGCGCGGCGCGACCCCGGATGATGCGACTGCGATCCCAGCGGCCTCGATCCTGATCCGCGAGCAGCACCGGCTCGCCGTTCGCGTCGCGGCGGGCCGGGAACCGGGCGGCGGTGAGCTCCATCAGCGCGAGCAGACCGTGCACCTCCGGCTCGCGCGGCATCAGCGCCGCCAGCACGCGCACGAGACGGATCGCCTCCTCGCTCAGCTCCGGACGCATCCACTCCGGGCCGCTGCTCGCCGCGTGCGCCTCGTTGAACACCAGGTACAGCACGCCCAGGACCGCCCCGAGCCGCTGCGCATGCTCGTCGCGCGGCGGCACCTCGAACGGCGCATGGGCCGCCGCGAGCGTCTTCTTGGCCCGCACGATGCGCTGCTGCACGGTCGCGGTCGGCACCAGGAACGCCCGGGCGATCTCCTCGCTCGACAACCCGCCGACCACGCGGAGGGTCAGCGCGACCTGCGCCTCCCTCGACAGCACGGGGTGGCACGCGATGAAGATGAGCCGCAGCACGTCGTCGTCGACCTCATCGGGGTCCCACGGATCCCGCACCTCGGCCTGCTCGCGCTCGAGGTCGTGCGCGATCAGGGCCAGACGGTCGTCCAGCCGCTCCCGACGCCGCCACGCGTCCACCGCCTTGCGCTTGGCGACCGCGGTGAGCCACGCGGCCGCATTGCGCGGCACCCCGTCGACGGGCCACTGGCGCAGTGCGTCGACCAGCGCCTCCTGCGCCAGATCCTCGGCGAGCCCGAAGTCGCCGACCATGCGGGTGAGCGTGCCCACGATGCGTGCGGACTCGATGCGCCACACCGCGGCGACGGCCCGCTCCGCCGACCCCTCTGCGGGGGCGGAGCGTACCGTCACGTCGTGCGCGTCCATCGGCCGGAGGTCACTGCTGCTCGGCGCGGCGGGCCTGCTCCTCGCGCCAGCCCGCCTCCTTCTCGATCCACTCGTTGTCGGCGGGGAAGTCCTCCGGGCCGGTCACGCGGCGCACCTCGAGGTACGACCCGGGTCCGAGCGGCGCACGGCTCGCCCACTCCGCAGCCTCCTCGCGCGACGACACCTCCAGGATCCAGAAGCCGTTGAACAGCTCCTTCGTCTCCCCGTAGGGGCCATCGGTGATCAGCGGCTTGTCGGCGCTGAAGTCCACCACGAAGCCCTCCGCGGCGTCCGTCAGACCCTCGCCGGCGACCAGCACGCCCGCCTTCATCATCGACTCGTTGTATCGGCCCATGGCCTCGATGACCTGCTCGAAGGGCATCTCCTGGTACGCCGCCACCGCGTCGTCGGTCGCGCGCATGATGAGCATGAACTTCATGATGTTCTCCTTGTCGGATGGGGCCGTCTCTCGACCCTCTCACTGAAGACGTCGAACGGGAACGGCCCAGATCGACATCGTCGGAGGAGTTTTCCTGCGAAGTCCGCGCCGCCGCGGATCAGGCGCGTCGCGAGGGGCGAGCGGACACCTCGGCGATCACGCCCGTGAGGGCGGCGAGGGAGCGCTCGGGGCTCCAGGCCGCCGCGACCGACGGCGCCTCGGCGCGCAGCACGGCCAGACGATCGGCGTCGGTCAGCAGATCGCGGAGCGCGGTCGCCAGTGCGCCCTCGTCGCCCGCGGGCACCAGCACGCCGCCACCCGCCCCGAGCACATCGCGGATGCCGTAGCGGACGTCGTAGGACACGACCGGTGTGCCGTGCAGCAGCGCCTCCACGACCCCGAGCGGCTGCCCCTCGAACGCGGTCGACGTGAGCAGCAGCGACGCCCGGTCGAGCACCGTGGCCGGGTCGTCGGCATACCCGGGGAGCATCACGCGGTCGCCCGCGTCGAGCTGGGCGATCAGCGCCGCCAGCTGCTCCTGCTCCGGCCCCGTGCCCCAGATCTCCAGTCGCGTGCCGGCGACGTCGGCGGCGAGGAACGCACGGATCGCGTGGTCGATGCGCTTGCCGGGCGCGAGACGTCCCAGCAGCACCACGAGACCGTCTTCGCGCAGGTCGGCGCGGGCCGTGACCGGCGCGATCGGGTTGGGCACCACGACGTGATTCGCGGACGCCCCGAAACGCGCGACCACGTCGTCACGCTGCGTCGCGGTCGGCCAGACCACCGCGTCGAAGCGGTCGGCCAGGCGGAACCACCGTGTCCACAGCGTGTTCATGGTCGCGTCCGGCGTGTACGGCGCCTCCACGTGCATCGTGTGGATCGTGTGGACGATGCGCACGCCCGGGTCGTCCCAGTCGGCGATGAGCTCGCCCAGCTGCCGCGACTCGCAGATCACGACGACGCGACGGTCGCCCGAGGCGGCCACGACGTGGTCGAGCCACGCCCGGTACAGGCCGCGGAAGCCGTGCAGGGCGCCGGCCACTGCTCCCGCGGCGTCGTACACCAGCACCGGCTCGTCGGTCAGGTGCCAGTCCGGGTTGCCCGGGATCACCGGGAGCGCGGCGAACGGGCGGTCCTCGACGTCGCGCAGCACCCGGTACTCGACGTCGGGGTCGGCGACGACGGCGGCATCGGCGGTCTCCCGCAGCCACGCGGCCGCCCCGCCCTCCGGTGCGACGGCCTCATCGAAGAGGTTGCGCATGCGCCCCGGGTCGGACAGCGCTCCGCGCTCCGTGAACACCCGTCGATGCTCCGCGTGGTCGGCGGCGGTACCCGGATCGAACGTCAGCAGTTCCGGTCCGGCGCCGTCGCCGACGCCCGCCGCGGCCAGCATCCGGGCGCGGGCGAGGGTCGCGATCGTGTATCCGCCGTCGAGCCCCGGGATGAGGCGGCTGGACAGCACCACGTAGTCCGCGTCCGGAAGCACGGGTGGGGACTCCTCGGTCATCGTCTCGCACCTCCTCGGCGGACGCGGGAGCCGATCACTCGGCCCCCGTCACTCCCACTCGATCGTCCCCGGGGGCTTCGACGTGACATCGAGCACGACCCGGTTCACGTCGCGCACCCCGTTCGTGATGCGGTTCGAGATCTTCGACAGCACGTCGTACGGCAGGCGCGTCCAGTCGGCGGTCATGGCGTCTTCGCTCGACACCGGACGCAGCACGATCGGGTGGCCGTACGTGCGGCCGTCGCCCTGCACGCCCACCGAGCGCACGTCGGCCAGCAGCACCACGGGGCACTGCCAGATCTCCTGGTCGAGACCCGCCTTCGTCAGCTCTTCGCGGGCGATGGCGTCGGCCTCACGCAGAATCTCGAGACGGTCAGCGGTGACCTCACCGATGATCCGGATGCCGAGACCGGGCCCCGGAAACGGCTGCCGTCCGACGATCGCCTCGGGGATGCCGAGCTCACGGCCGATCGCGCGCACCTCGTCTTTGAACAGGGCCCGCAGCGGCTCGATCAGCTCGAAGTCGAGGTCGTCGGGCAGGCCGCCCACGTTGTGATGCGACTTGATGTTCGCGGTGCCCGCGCCTCCGCCGGACTCCACCACGTCGGGGTAGAGCGTGCCCTGCACGAGGAACTTCACCGGGGCGCCGCCGTCGGCCTTCGCCTCTTCGACGAGGTCGAGCTGCACCTTCTCGAACGCGCGGATGAACTCGCGGCCGATGATCTTGCGCTTCTCCTCCGGGTCGGTCACACCCTTCAGGTGTCCGAGGAAGGTCTCGGCCGCGTCGACCGTGATGAGCCGCACGCCGGTCGACTCGACGTAGTCCTTCTCGACCTGCTCGCGCTCGCCCTTGCGGAGCAGCCCGTGGTCGACGAACACCGCCGTGAGCTGGTCGCCGATGGCCTTGTGCACGAGGGCGGTCGAGACCGCGGAGTCGACGCCGCCGGACAGCGCGGAGATGACGCGGGCGTCGCCGACCTGCTCGCGGATGCGCTCGACCTGCTCGGCGATCACGTTGTCGGGGTTCCAGTCGGACGCGAGCCCTGCGCCCTTGTGGAGGAAGTTCTCCAGCACGCGCTGGCCGTGGTCGGAGTGCTTGACCTCGGGGTGCCACTGCACGCCGTAGAAACGGCGCTCCTCGTTCGCGAACGCCGCGACCTTGGTCGCCTCGGTCGTGGCGAGGACCTCGAAGCCCTCCGGCGCCTTCGCGACCTGGTCGCCGTGACTCATCCACACGTTCTGCTCCGCGGGCTGCCCGCCCAGCAGGACGCCGCCGTCGCCGGAGATCACGGCATCGGTGGCGCCATACTCGCGCAGCCCGGTGTTCGCGACCTCGCCGCCGAGGGTCTGCGCCATGTACTGGAAGCCGTAGCAGATGCCCAGCGTGGGCACGTCGAGGTCGAACACGGCGGGGTCGAGCTTCGGCGCCCCCTCCTCGTACACCGACGACGGGCCGCCGGACAGGATGATCGCCACGGGGTTCTTGGCGGCGATCTCCGCGGCCGTGGCCGTGTGCGGCACGATCTCGCTGTAGACGCCGGCCTCCCGCACACGACGGGCGATCAGCTGCGCGTACTGCGCGCCGAAGTCGACGACGAGCGCGGGGCGCTGCTGGGTCTCGGACTGTTCGGTCAACGGACACCTTCCGGGGCGGTCGCGGAGGCCTCCTCGGCCTCCCGGGTGGCGAGATAGGACTTCACTTCACGGGCGACGATGGCCTCCATGAAGAACGACAGCAGCGGCACGACACCGCCGAGGGCGAGCAGGATGAACCGCGGGAACGGCCAGCGCATCAGGCTCCACATGCGGAAGCATGCGAACAGGTAGACCACGTAGAACCAGCCGTGGGCCACCAGGATGAACAGCGACAGGTTGAAGCCGTCGCCCAGCGACGTCATCTCGCAGGAGTTCGTCATCGGGGCGAACAGCGACCACCACTGGCAGTCGGGGCCCGCGATCACGCCCGCGAACCAGAGCGGTCCGCCGGAGCCTCCCGCGAAGAGCTCGAGGTGGATCGGCGTGTACTTGAGCACCATCTCGGTCAACAGCAGGAGCAGCATGACTCCCGTGATGATCGACGCGATCTGGTAGAACTTCAGCGCACCGCGGATCGCCGGAAAGCTGGCGACTTTCGGTTCGGGCATGGGTCCAGTCTAGTCGGGGCGGAATGCCGTCGACTCCGCCCCGCACGGGCGGCCACCGCCTGACCGGACGAGTTCACCACCCATGATGGTGGGCGCGCTCCCCGACCGCCTCGACGAGTCGATCCGCGTACGTCAGGCCGTCCTCGTCCGCCAACAGGTCGGCACGTGCGGCCACGAACGCCTCGGTGACTCCACCTCGGATACGTTCGACGGCATCCCGCGCCGTCTGCGCATCGACTCCGAGTGTTCTGGCCGCCTTCAACCAGTGCGTCATCCCGATACGGGCCATCACGCGCTCGCCACCGATGGACACAGCGGAGGGCATCGGTTGATCTCCTCTGTAGAGCGCGTTACTTCCGAGGTCGTACAGGGGTGCCAACCGCATCTGCGTTCCCGAGTGGATGACCGAGTAGTTCTTGGCATGGGCGTCAGTGTTCGCCGCAGCACACGTGAAGACGAGCGCTTCGAAGAGCTCGTTCGCCGCGCGGCGCTGCTCGGACGGCGCGAACGCCCGCACCACGCGAGCGAACTTCTCCAGCCCGGGGCCGCCGTCGGATTGGTACTTGAGTGCGGGGTCGACGCTGAGCGCCTGCGCGAAATCCTCCTGATGGAGCCGGTGGAGTCGGCCACCGGTCCGGACACGGTCATAGCGCTCCGCCACGAAGACGAAGTCACCGCGGTCCGTGACCAGGAGCCCGTGGTCAGCGACACGAAGCCCCAGATGACGCCCGGCTCGCATGGTCAGGAACTCGTTGACATCGTGACGGCCACCGCGCGCCGCAGGCTTGAGGATGTGAGTGGTCGGCGTCGAATCGCGCGGAACGCCCCACTGGCCGTCGTCTGAGCGGTACAGCGCGAGTTTGGGCTGGGCACCGGCGAGGCTCCACCGGAACTCGTCGTACCGCTCGGACCAATCTCCCGCCGAATCGACCACCGACGCGACGAGCTCGCCGAGATCGTCGATGAAACGGACGTCGCCCGTGCGCGCTTCCGCATCGTCGGACGCTTCGCCCGGGGGCAGCAGCTGGAGCGCACCGGCCGTGTCGCGTCCGACATGCCGGAGGAGCGCCATCGGGTTCCGGGGACTCGTGTGGTGCGCAGCAGCGATGGCTTCCAGCGTCGCAGGGTTGTCACTCAACAGCCCTTGAAGGAAAGGCCGCGCGACCCGGTTGCCGTACTCGGCACCGGGCACGAGGGGCATGGAGATCGAGAGCGGCGTCGCCCAGGGCGACAGGCCGTCGTCGTATGTGAAGCTGATCGCGCCATGCGCGTTCTGAGAGAACAGACCCGTGCGCTGACCGTCGATGAACGCGACGAGATCGGCCTGGGCAGAAGAGGTGGCTTTCATCGCTCGTCGTCCTCCTCGCCCCACAACGTGTTCAAGTCGAACGCAGAGTTGCCTCGTACGGGCTCTTGAACACTCAACTGCAGTCCGAGAGACTCGACGACCTGCAGCACGCGTCGAAGCGTCGGGTTGTCGAGGTGCCCGGTCTCCAACTTCACCAACCAGGGCCTGTCGACGGCCGCTCGCTCAGCAAGCTCCGTCTGACTCCAGCCCCGGCGTAGACGCGCGGCCCTCATGACGGCGCCGAGCTGTCGCGCCGAGTGGAATGGCTGACTCTCCATGACACCTCCGCGTTGTGCGTTTAAACACACTACCGCTTTTGTGTCATAAAAGTAACACTTCCTCTTGTGTGTTTAAACACACCTCGCGACATGTGCGCTGGAACACACAACGGGCACGACGGAGGCCGCCGGGATCGCTCCCGACGGCCTCCGCTGCGATCATCCGCTCCGGACTCAGAACCAGCCGGAGATGAGGTCCCACAGCCAGTCGATGATCGCGCCGACGATGCCGCCCGCACGGTTCACCGTGACGGTCGCGGTCGCCGCGTCACCGTCGGCCTGAGCCGCCGAGACCGTGTACTTGCCCGGCTGTGCGCTCTTCGGCACGGTCACCTGCGTGGTGAACGTCCCGTCGGCGCCGACCTGCACCGTGCCGACCTGCACCGCCGCGCCCTTCTTGGGCTGCAGCGCGATCGTCACGGTCTCGCCCGGCACATACCCCTCGCCCGTGACCGTGAGCTTCTTGCCCGCGGCCACCTTGGAGGAGCCGAGCTCGATCGTGCCGGCGAACTCCTCCTGGCCGGCGATCGTGAGGGGCACCTGCACCGTGGTGCCCGTCGCGGGGACGTTCACCGTCAGCACCTGGTCGCCGAACACCCCGGACGGCACCGCGAACGTGAGCGCCGCACGGCCGCCCTCGTCCGTGGTGTCGACCACGGCCGGGTCGACCGTGCCCGAGGCGAGCGCCGTGTCGCCGAGCGACAGCGTCACCTCGCCCGGTGCGGCCTCTCCCCCGCTGAACGCGAGCGACGAGAGCGACACCGTCACCTGGTCGCCGGCGCTGTACCCGTCGGCATCGGCCGGGCTGAGCGTCACGCCGACCGCGCGCTGGGCGAGATCGGGCGTCGCGGTCTTGTTCGCGTCGAACCAGTCCACCATCGACTGCAGGTCGATCTTGCCGGTGTCGCGCTTGCCCGCGCCCTCCTTGAAGGTGGCGAAGTTGTCGCCACCCGCCGCGAGGAACGAGTTCGCCGCCACCGTGTACTGCGCGTCCGGGTCGACCGGGGCGCCGTTCAGCGTGATCGACGTGATGCGCGAGCCCTGCACCGCGGTCGGGTCGTACGTGTAGACGAGACCCTTCGAGACGCCGAGCTTGAGGAACGGACGTGCCGACCCCGCCGGCTGCCACTGCTCCTCGAGCACGCCCTTGAGCTGCGTGCCGGTGAGGGTCAGGGTGACCAGCGTGTTGGCGAAGGGCTGGACCGTGGCCGCCTCGCGGTAGGTGACGTTGCCGTTCGGATCGCTCGCGGACGACGACGCGTACGTGAGGTTCGCGCGGATGCCTCCCGGGTTCATGAGAGCCAGGTCGGCGCCCGTGGACCACTGCTGCACGTCGGCCACGAAGTTGCCGATCGTGGACTCGCCGCCGCGGTTCTCCGAGCCGTTCGTCTGCCGCGCCCGGTTGAAGTCGGCGGTGATGTCACCCACCTTCACGGCGCCCAGCACGTCGGCCTCGGCCTTGGCGGCGTCGACGATCGCCTGCACCTCCGGCACCGCCGGGTACAGCGGCTTGCCGGCGGCCGTGAGCGGCTTGATCTCGTTGGTGATCGAGAGCAGCTCCTTCGTGGTCGGGTCGACCTGCAGGTTCATCAGCCCGAGGTTCTCGCCGTACTGACCGGCGGAGACCACGGGGCGACCGTCGATCACGTGGTTGTACGCGAGGTGCGTGTGCGCCGACACGATCGCGTCCACGTCGTCGTCCACCCCGTAGACGATCTCACCCAGCGGGGAGTCCTCCGTGATGGCCGACAGCGCGGTGCTCTCGGCACCCTCGTGCACGAGCAGGATCACGACATCCGCCTCGCCGTTGGACGCGTCACCGTCGCGCAGGTCGTCGGCCACCGCGTTGACGGAGTCGACGATGCTGCGCACCTCGAGATCGGCGATGCCCTCCGGGGACACCAGCGAGTCGAGGTCTTCCGTGACGGCGCCGACGAACCCGACGCGCACGCCGTCGACCTCCTTCACCCAGGCCGGGGCGAGCGCGGGCTCACCGGTCTCAGTGACGAACACGTTCGACGAGATGTACTCCCAGTCCGCACGGTCCTGCACGCGATCGCGCAGGTCCTCCCAGCCCTGGTCGAACTCGTGGTTGCCCGCGGCGCTCACGTCGAGGCCCGCCGCGTTGAGCGCGTCGATCGTGGGGTTGTCGTCGTTGATGAAGGAGGTGAACGTCGACGCGCCGATCAGGTCGCCTGCTCCCGCGAAGATCAGGTTCGGGTTCGCGTCACGGAACTGGTGCACCGCACCGGCGAGCACCGCGGCACCGGCCGCGGCCCCGTCGGCCTCGATGCGGCCGTGGAAGTCGTTCACCGTGACCACGTCGATGCTCACCGGCGGGATCTCCGCGGAGACGCCGACGATGATCGGGTCGTGGTCGCTGGAGCGGTACGGAGTGCCCTCCTCGGTGGCGCCGAACGCGTAGCCGCGGTCGCTCCACTCCGGCGAGTTGATGCCCCAGACGCCCGCGCCGGTGATCGACGAGACGAGCGACGGCGACGCGATCACGTGGTCGAGCGAGCCGAGCTCGCCGTCGAACGTGTACGTGTACTGACCGTCGGTCTCGTCGGCGACCAGGTCGCTCCACCCCTGCGAGGTGAAGACGTCGATCGGGTCTTCCTTGCCGTAGGCGTTGAAGTCGCCGATCAGGAGCATGTCGCTGCTGCCGGTCGTCTCTTCCAGCTCCGCCGTGAAGGCGAGGATCGCGTTCGCCTGCGCCACGCGGTCGGCGTTGAAGAAGCCCTGGCCGTCGGCCGGCTCCGCCCCCGCACCCTCGGGCGGCGACTTCGACTTCAGGTGGTTCGCGACCACGGTGACCACGCGGCCGTCGATGTCGAACGCCTGTGCGATCGGCTCGCGCGCGTTGCCCCACACGGACTCGTCGGTCGTCGTGAGACTGTCACCGACCCGCTTCACGGCGTCCTTCTTGTAGATGATCGCGTTGGTGATGTAGTCGGTCGTCGCCGCATCGTTCAGCGCCTCGGGCGTGGGCACGTAGCCCCACACGTCGCTGCCGGCGTCGGCGTTCAGGCCGGCGACCAGATCCTTCAGCGCCGTGTCGACCGGCTTGCCGAGCTTGACCGAGTTCTCGATCTCCATGAGCGAGACGATCTCGGCGTCGAGGCCGTTGATCGCCGCGACGATCTTGGACTTCTGGATCGCGAACTGCGCGGCGTTCGCGGCGCCCCGCGCGTTGGAGTTCTCGCTCTTCAGCGTCGTGAAGTAGTTGTAGACGTTGAACGACGCCACCTGCACGTCGCCACCCACCTCGGGCGCCTCCGTCGGACGCGGGTTCGTCGCCGCGAAGCCGACCTTCAGCTCGGCGGGCGAGGAGTCGTCGATCGGCACGACCGGCTGCAGACGCCAGTCGTCGAAGCCCCACTGCAGCACGTAGCCGTTGTCGCCGAAGTCGACCGTGTCGCCGTTGCGGACGACCTGGTCCTTCGTGAAGTAGGGCTGCTGACCCGGGTGGCCGCTGTTGGTCACCTGGATCGACCAGCCGTCGTCGAGCAGGATGCGGTTGGCGCGGTTGGCCGCGGCGATCGCGGCGGCGTCGGCACCGGGACGCGTGGTCTCGGTGCTCTTCACGGCCAGGGCATCTCCTGCGTTCAGCCACAGCGTGCCGTAGTTGTACAGCTGGTGGCTCGACGCCAGGCGGTAGGTGCCCTCGGGCGCGACGAGCATGTTCTCGTACTGCTCCCGGTCGGCGCCCTGCACCGTGGCGGGCAGCGGAGTGACCGCGGGCACGCCGACGCCCGGCGTGACCACCGTCACGTCCGCCGCGGCGGCCGGGTTCACCTGCGTCTGGCCGTAGTACTCGCTCACGGTGCCGGTGACCGAGACCAGGTCGCCGATCGCGAGCGTGGGGGCCAGCGCGTTCAGGAAGACGAAGACGCCGTCGGAGGCGCCGGGGGTCGCGTCGGTCGCGCCGCCCGAGCCCTGCGTCTGGATGACGATGCCCTTGTAGCCGCCCGTGCGGTAGTCGGCGGTGACGACGCCCTCGACCTGCACGCGCGTGCCGTTCAGTGGCGAGACGTCGGTGGTGCCCTGCACCTCGGCGATGGTCGCCTTCTGCGGCTCCGTGCCGGGGTCGGTGCCCGGGTCGGTGCCGGGGTCGGTGCCACCGGAGTTCTGCGGGGTGATGGTGGCGGACAGCGAGAAGTCGACGCCGTTGTCGTCGGTGTCCGCGCCGTTCGTGCGGTTCAGCGACCGCACGTCGGTGTTGCCCGACGGCGCCGTGGCCGCCTTCGTCTCGAACGTGTTGGAGGTGCCGTAGCCGAGCAGGTCGACGACGCCGTCGGCTCCCGCCGCGGACCCGGGGGCGAGCGTGATCGCCGTGGTGCCCTCGACCAGGGCGATGGTGCCGTTCGTGCCGCTCGGGGTGAGGCCGGTGACCGCGTCGGGCGTGGGCAGCGCGGCGCCGTTCGTGCCGTTGCTGTTGCCCTGCACCAGGAAGTAGCCGCCGGCGGGGATGCTGCCGGTGAGCGGCGCGATCCCGGTGAACGCCGCC
This sequence comes from Microbacterium sp. K41, assembly GCF_004794395.1. Taxonomy (NCBI): domain Bacteria; kingdom Bacillati; phylum Actinomycetota; class Actinomycetes; order Micrococcales; family Microbacteriaceae; genus Microbacterium; species Microbacterium sp. K41. The sequence continues at coordinate 19,782 of NZ_SSDO01000505.1, forward strand.
GAGCCGGTCGCCGAGCGGTACTGCAGGGACATGCCGTCGAGCGACACCGCCTCGGACGTGGGGTTGTACAGCTCCACGAACTTGTTCGTGTACGCCGCACCGGCACTGCCTCCGGAGAGGTACGCCTCATTGATCACCACCCCGGTCCCGGTCGGATCGGCGACGGCGGGCGTCGCGACCAGCGAGCCGAGGCCCAGGGTGGCGACGCAGGTCACGGCGAGAGCGCCGATGCGCCCCCTGGTTCTGCGGTGCGAGAGGGGGGTCATGGGCTCCCCGTGCTCTGAAGCGGACATCATCGGTGCTGTCTCCTCGATCGTGTATCGACCCTGCTCAGGACGCTGTCACCGCACGCATCGGGAACTCCCAGCGTGCGCACATGGAGCGAGCATACGAAGCGGGTCGGACATCCTCAACGGAGTTTTCACGATGGTCACCGACTGCTCACCGAAGGGCCGCGCGCACCCCTGACGAAGGTTCACATCGGGGCACGGCCGCGCGCAGAAGCGCACCGGAGGTCGCGCGGATGCGCACGCCGTTCAGACGCTCTCGGCCGCCGCCGCGTCCTCGAACTCCTCGACCTCGCGCTCCCACGCGTCCTTCGCCAGGCGGTACCAGAGGTAGAACGCGAAGCCCGCGAAGATCGCCCACTCCACCGCGTAGAACACGTTGAGCCAGTTCACCGGCGACTGCTCGTCGGGTGCCGGCGAGGAGATGTCCTCGAGCCCCGCCGTCGCGGTGGTCGAGGCGAGGTACGGGCGGTACACGTCGAGCTGCTCCGTGTCGTGCCAGCGGCTGAGCAGCGCGGCGGGCGACATGCGGTCGAGACGCTCCGGGTCGCTGCGCGGCGGCACCGACGGCCCCTCGTCCGAGATGATGCGCCCCGCGACCTCGACCGGGCGACCGTCGGCCTCCGCGGCCAGGCGCTCCACCGCGGCATCGGCGGCCGCGCGGTCGGGAGCCCAGCCGATCGCCACGGCGATCGACACACGCTCGTCCACCCGCAGCTGTCCGGTGACCCAGAACCCCTCGACGCCGTCGTTGAAGCGGCTCGACACCACCAGGAAGTCGTCCGGGATCCACGTCCCGCTCGTCTCGACCCGCTGCCCCACGAGGGGTTCGGCGAGGTACTGCCCCGGCTCGACCACGTCGGACAGCGGCCGCACCTGCTCGGTCACGCCGGGCGGCGGCGGGTCGGTCTCGATCGCGCGCTCCAGCTGCCACTGCCCGAGCCACGCGAACACCCCGGCGACCACGAGGCACAGCAGCAGCATGCCGATCCAGCGTCCGCGCAGCATGACCTCACGGAGGGTCGGCGGGAACGGGGCGGGGGCGGTCACGGTGCAGCGGCGGCGGCTCAGGCCTCGTACGGGGCGAGCACGACCTCGACCCGCTGGAACTCCTTGAGGTCGGAGTATCCGGTGGTCGCCATCGACTTGCGCAGCGCGCCGATGAGGTTCGCGGTGCCGTCGGCCACGGGCGCGGGGCCGTACAGGATCTCCTCGAGCGTGCCGATGCCGCCCACCTCGACCCGGCGGCCGCGCGGGAGCTTGGGGTGGTGCGCCTCGGGGCCCCAGTGGAAACCCTGCCCCGGCGCGTCGGTCGCGCGGGCGAGGGCCACGCCGAGCATGACCGCGTCGGCGCCCATCGCGAGAGCCTTCACGATGTCGCCCGAGGTACCGACGCCGCCGTCGGCGATCACGTGCACGTAGCGCCCGCCCGACTCGTCGAGGTAGTCGCGGCGCGCAGCGGCGACGTCGGAGACCGCAGTGGCCATCGGGGCGTGGATGCCGAGGGTGGCGCGCGTGGTGGACGCCGCTCCCCCGCCGAAGCCGACCAGCACGCCGGCCGCGCCGGTGCGCATCAGGTGCAGCGCCGCGGTGTAGGTGGCAGCGCCGCCCACGATGACCGGGACGTCGAGGTCGTAGATGAACTTCTTGAGGTTGAGCGGCTCGGCCACGCTCGACACGTGCTCCGCCGAGACGGTGGTGCCGCGGATGACGAACAGGTCGACGCCCGCCGCGGCCACGGTGTCGTAGAACTCCTGGGTGCGCTGCGGCGTGAGGGAACCGGCGACGGTGACACCGGCCTCGCGGATCTCGGCCAGGCGCCGCGTGATGAGCTCGGGCTTGATCGGCTCGGCGTACAGCTCCTGCATGCGCACGGTCGCCCGGTCGTCGGCGAGACCCGCGATCTCCGCGAGCAGCGGCTCCGGGTCCTCGTACCGGGTCCACAGACCCTCGAGGTCGAGCACGCCCAAGCCGCCCAGCTGGCCGAGCATGATGGCCGTGCGCGGGCTCACGACGGAGTCCATCGGCGCGCCGAGCACCGGGATCTCGAAGCCGAAGGCGTCGATCGTCCAGGCGGTCGACACGTCCTCCGGGTTGCGCGTGCGCCGCGAGGGCACCACCGCGATGTCGTCGAACGTGTACGCGCGACGGGCGCGCTTTCCTCGGCCGAGCTCGATCTCCATGGTCACCCGTCCAGCCTACCGGGCACCCCGAGGGGGCGCGTGCCCGCGGTCACCGGGCCCGTGCCACGCGGCGCTCGTCCCACACCGGCTCGTCCGACTCGTACACCTCGCCGTCGGAGCCGAACACGAGGAACCGGTCGAACGACCGCGCGAACCAGCGGTCGTGCGTGACCGCGAGCACCGTGCCCTCGAACCGCGCCAGCGCCTGCTCCAACGCCTCCGCCGACTCCAGGTCGAGGTTGTCGGTCGGCTCGTCGAGCAGCAGCAGGGTCGCGCCGGACAACTCCAGCAGCAGCACCTGGAACCGCGCCTGCTGCCCACCGGACAGCGACTCGAACGTCTGCAGCGCCTGCCGCACCAGCCCGTAGCGGTCGAGCGCCGAGCTCGCGGCGTCCCGGGGCATCCCCGCCCGGCGGTCGTCGCCGCGGTGCAGGATCTCCAGCAGCGTGCGTCCGACGAACTCCGGGTGCGTGTGGGTCTGCGCGAACAGCCCCGGCACCACGCGCGCCCCCAGCACCGCGCGACCGGTGTGCGCGACGGGACTCAGGTCTTCCGCGGCGGAGGAGACGTGACCCAGGGTCGGGTCGGGGTCGCTGCCGCCGCGCGCGAGCAGTCGCAGGAAGTGCGACTTGCCCGAGCCGTTCGAGCCCAGCACGGCCACGCGGTCGCCGAACCACACCTCCGCGTCGAAGGGACGCATGAGCCCGGTGAGCTCGAGCCGCTCGGCCACCACGGCGCGCTTGCCCGTGCGCGAGCCCCGCAGGCGCATGTCGAACTCCTGCGCGGGCGGACGCTCCTCGGGCGGCCCCGCCTCCTCGAACTTGCGCAGTCGCGTCTGCGCCGCCTGGTAGCGGGAGGCGAAGCCGTCGTTCGCCGAGGCCTTCACCTTGAGGTTCGCGACCAGCACGCGCAGCTTCTCGTGCTGCTCGTCCCACCGACGGCGCAGCTCGTCGAGCCGCTCCATGCGGTCGATGCGCGCCTGCGGGTAGGTCGCGAAGCCGCCGCCGTGCACCCACGCCGTCGAACCGGCCGCCCCTGGTTCGAGCGTGATGAGCCGGTCGGCCGCGCGGGCGAGCAGCTCGCGGTCGTGCGACACGAGCAGCACGGTCTTCACGGTCTGCCGCAGCTGTTCCTCCAGCCACCGCTTGGTCGGGACGTCGAGGTAGTTGTCCGGCTCGTCGAGCAGGAGCACCGCGTCGGGTCCGCGCAGCAGGGCCTCGAGCGCCAGGCGCTTCTGCTCGCCGCCGGACAGCGACGTGAGCTCGCGGTACCGCGCCCGCTCGAACGGCACGCCGAGCGCCGCCATCGTGCACTGGTCCCATACGGTCTCGTGCTCGTAGCCGCCGGCGTCGGCGTACTCCGCGATGGCTGCGGCGTACGCCATCTGCGTGTCGTGCTCATCACGGTCGATCAGGGCGTTCTCCGCCGCGTCGAGGGCTTCGGCGGCGGCGCGGATGCGGGCGGGGGCGACGCGCACGAGGAGCTCATGCACGGTCTGCCCCGGCTCGCCGTGCCCGACGAACTGATCCATCACGCCGAGTCCGCCGTCGATGGTGACGACGCCGTCGTCGGCCGCCTGGTCGCCGCGGATGATCCGCAGGAGCGTGGTCTTGCCCGCGCCGTTCGGCCCGATGAGCGCGCTCGTCGAGCCGGCGCCGACCCGGAACGAGACCTCGTCGAGCAGCGGTCTTCCGTCGGGAAGCGTCAGCGAGATGCCTGATGCGTCGATGTACCCCACAGTGCGTGGCCGTCCTTCCGCCCGCGCACAGCGAGCCGACCAGACTATCAGGATGCTGCGGCCGAGGAGGTCCGGGTCAGTCCGCGCGGCTCAGGGTCTGCAGCACCTCGGTCTTGGGCGCAGCCGGCAGGACGAAGCGGAACTCGGTCCCCACGCCCTCCTGACTCGTCACGTCCATCGAACCGCCGTGCGCCAGCACGATCGCGCGGGTGATCGTGAGGCCGAGCCCCACGCCGGGCACGGCATTCCGCGTGGCCGTCGAGGCCCGGAAGAACCGCGTGAAGAGCATGCCCTGCTCGTCCTCCGGGATGCCGACGCCGGTGTCCGCGACCGAGATCTGCACGCCGCCGTCCACGCGCCGCACGGCCGCCGTGACCCGGCCGCCGCTCGGCGTGAACTTGATCGCGTTCGACAGGAGATTGTCGACGGCCTGCCCGATCCGCCCCGGATCCACGAGCAGCCGGATCGGCTCGTCGCCCGCGTCCGCCACCAGCTCGATGTCCTCCCGCTGCGCGTGCGGACCCGCGGATGCGACCGCCGACCGCACGAGCTCCGCGACATCGGCCTCCACGCGCTCCAACGGGAAACGCCCCGACTCCACCTGGGCGGTGAACAGCAGGTCGCCCACCAGGTTGAGCAGGCGCTTCGCGTTGCGCTCGATGATCCCGACGAACTCCTGCTGATCCTCGGTCAGCGGCTGGCCCGGATCGTTCTGCAGCAGGTCGAGGAAGCCGATGATCGCGCTGAGCGGCGTGCGCAGCTCGTGCGAGATCATGCCCACGAACTCGTCCTTCATGCGGGCCACCTCCACCGCCCGCGTCTCATCGGTCAGCACGAACAGGTAGCCCTGCTGGGCACCGGAGCCGTCCTTGTGCGGACTCACCGTCACCCGCGCAGGAACGGTCGTGCCGCCCGCCGTGGTGACCTCCACGTCGCCGTCGACCGTGACCCCCTCGTCGGCCTGCGCGAACAGCGCCCGGATGCCCTCGGGCGCCGGCCCCGCACTCGCCCCCGCGACGGACGCCTCTCCCGACGCCTCCCGTCGCGCTGCCGTGTCCTCCGCGAGCATCGACAGCACCGTTCGGGAGAAGAACCGGTCGATGCGAACGTCGTCGAGCGCCTCGTCGGCCGTGAGTCCGAGCAGCCGCACGGCACCGGGGTTCCACGCCGTGATGCGCCCCGCGCGGTCGGTGGCGATCACGGCCTGCGCGGTGATCGAGGACCACAGGCTCTCGAAGGAGTCCAGCAGCACGCGGTACTCGTGCTCCTTCTGCCGCAGCTGCACGATCATCGCCACGTTCTCCGACAGCGCCCTCGTGCGTTCGGTGACCAGGTCCTCCGCCTGCTCCACCCGCATCCGCTGCTGCCGCGACAGCTCGTTCACCACGGCGGCGACGGCCGCGAACACGAGCGGCCCCACCACACCCCGCAGCCACACGACGGCGTTCGACGGCGGGTCGGTGATGTACGGCATGAGCAGGGCGAGCGACGACAGCGCGCCGACCACGAACACCCACCGGATGCCGGGGGCGGCCGCGATCCAGATGATCGGCAGCAGCACGAGCGAGCTGAACAGCGACGCCGCCCCGCCCGTCCCCGCACGGAAGAGGCCGAGCCCCACGATGTCGAGCATGGGGACCGCCAGCACGATCCAGCCCTCGCGCACGTGCAGGGCGCTGAGCACCCCGGCCTGCAGCGTGGCCAGCAGCACGATGCCGATGCCGATCAGCGCCGCGCCGAGGTGCGTGAACGGCAGGCCGGGGATGGCCCACGTCATGCTGCCCGCGATCACCGTCGCGACCAGCGTGGGCGCCTGCTTGACGATCGGACTCGGGTTGTCGAACACCCGGTACCAGCGGCTCTCGGCGCGCTCGAGCGGCGTGGCCCTCATCGCGGCACCCCCTCGACCACGCGGTGCAGGTCGGCCCCCGTGACGGGTTTCGGCAGCGCCGCGTCGGCCGGCGGGTAGTCGGCGACGTCGAGCACGGAGCTGACCACGAGGTAGCAGTCGGGGAAGCGCTCGTGGATGAGACGCGAGCAGGCGTGACCGGAGATGCCGGGGAGCAGCAAATCGAGCACGGCGACGACCGGATGGATGTCGGGGAAGGCGGCGATCGCGGACTCGGCATCGGGCGCAATGAAGACGTCGAAGCCCTCCCGGTCGAGGTACCGCCCCAGGAGCGTCGCCTGATCGGCCGCGTCCTCGACCACGAGCGCCAGCGGCCTCCCGGTCATCGGAGAAGCAGCTCTCGCACGACCACGATCACGACCACGATGCCGAGGGAGATCAGGGCCTGCGGGATGAGCCGCTTCTCGCGCCGGGCGTCCTCGGCGATCTCCTCGACCTCGGCGTCATGCGAAGGTGCGTCCGTCATGAGTCCACCCGTCCGACCTTCTCGGTCTTGATCCACGAGGCGTCGGCGCGGCGCCACTCCTTGAGGTACGAGTCCACCGTGATCGCGCACAGCAGGGAGCCATAGCCGCACACGTAGAGGAGCAGCCCGGCGAAGAAACGCCCTCCGGGCAGGGGCTCGACGGCACGCGCCAGCCAGATGCCGAGCATCGACACGGGGCCCCACAGGTAGAAGAACAGCAGCCACCCGAATCGCGCCTGATCCGTCGCCTCTTCGCCGAAGAGGTTCAGCAAACCGTCGAGCGTCCACGGGAACAGCGCGATGAACATCAGGATCAGCGCGCCGAGGCCGGGGAACATGATCGCCTCGCGCCACGACTGCCGGCCGATCCGCGGGTCGAGCTGCACGGAGTACAGCATCGAGAAGATGTAGATGCATGCGGCGGCGATCCACATGAAGCGGAACACGAACTCGGCGATGTCGCTGTGCAGCAGCAGGAGCGCGATCAGGCCGGCGGCGGCGAGCAGCATGAACGCCGGCAGCAGCAGGATCGTGAACCAGGCCAGGCCGAAGCCGACGCTGCCGAGGTTGTGATCGCGGCTCGGGCGGAACCACAGCTTCTTGTAGATGGACGTCAGCTGCACGTTGCCGCGAGCCCACCGCAGCCGCTGCTTCCACAGGCTGTCGATCGTGCGCGGCTCCTCCGCGAGCACCACGGCGTGCGGCTCGAACACCATCCGGCGTCCGTGGAGCTGGCTCTCGAACGTGGTCATCGTGTCCTCGGCGAGGGTCCCGGTCGGGATGCGACCGCCGATGGCCTCCAGGTTCGCGCGGGAGTGCAGCTGGGCGCCGCCCGCGAGGCACGCGATGGCGCCGCCGACGTTCTGCACGCGGCGGGCCGAGAGCTGTCCGATCACGTACTCGATCGCGATGAAGCGCGTCAGGTAGTTCCGGTCGCGGCTGCCCTCCGCGATGTACGCCGTGACCGCGCCGACCTTCTCGTCGGCGAGGTGACGCGTGAGCTTGCGCAGCGAGTCGCGCGCGAAGATCACGTCGGCGTCCATGATGAGCACGGCCTCGGTCCAGTCGTCCGCGAGCACCACGTCGAGCCCGTGGTTGAGCGTGTGCGCCTTGCCCTGGCCGCCCTGCTCGCGCCGCAGATGCACGACCCGTCCGGGGTATGCCGCGGCCTTCTGCGCCACGATCTCGGGGGTGTCGTCGGTGGAGGCGTCGTCGACCACGAACACGCGCAGCCGCTCCGCCGGGTACTCCAGCTGCAGCAGCCTCTCGATCGCGGGGCCGATCACCATGCCCTCGTTCCACGCCGGGATCACCACCGCGACGTTCGGGTGGTACGGGGCGGCCTTCGGGTAGTGGTTCCGGAACGCGTGCAGCGGGAGCGCCAGGAACTGCAGGCCCGTGTTGATGACGGGCAGCGTGCCCACGAGCACGCACAGCAGCAGGACGACCACGATCACGGTCTCGTACCAGGCGAGGTCGGGCATCAGCCGGTCACCTCCACGCCGTCGAGCAACGGAAGGATGCGGGAGTAGCGGCCGACGTCGGTGGCCACGTGACTGTCGGTCGACGCCACGACCTCGGCGCCCGCGTCACGCAGGGCGGCCAGTGCGTCGGGCCCGGGGCACGCCCACTTCTCGTTCACCTCGACGAGCGTGCCGGTGGCCGCGGCGGCACGTGCCCACTCGCGCAGCCGTTCGGCGCCCAGCTGCTCCTCGGACAGGCCGATCTTGGGCAGGATCGAGAAGCAGTGCGCGAGCTGGTTGCCGGGGTGGCGGTACATGGTCGCCACGACGGCCCCCACGAACTGGTCGAGCACGTCGTCGGCCGCCCAGCCCGCGGCGATGCGTTCGCGGACGGCGGTGGGGCCGAGCGGCCCGTCCTCGCCCGGGAACTGGTGGTCGGCGATCAGGATGCGGTCGATGCCGGCGGGGAGCGCGGGGATGTCGAGCGCTCCGGACGCGTCGAGGATCTTGGCCTCCACGCCCGTCAGCACCGTGAGCCCGTCCGGCATTCGCAGGGCGCGGACGGCGGCGAGGTACTCCGGCACCCAGGTCGTGCTCTGGCGCACGTGATCCACCAGGCGCACGGTGTCGAGCCCCGCGGCGACCGCGGCCACCACGTTCTCCTCGAGTGTGGAGACCGCGTCGTCGGAGAAGGTGGAGTGCACGTGATGGTCCCCCCGGAGCACCGCGTGACTCATACGTCCTCCTGATGACCGGCGTGCTCCGAGACGAGCACGTCGTCGACCTCGACGATCACGTCTTCCAGGAACCGCACCGACGCGACCTCGCGGAACGGCACCTGCACGGGCAGCTCGCGGCCCAGGAACAGGTCGGCGACCAGCGACGGGATGTCCACGCCGGCGGCGATCGTCAGCGGGAGCGCGCCGGGGAAGCGCGGGTTGACCTCGAGCAGCACGGCACGGCCGTCGCGGTCGCGGCGCAGTTGCACGTTGGCGACGCCCACCAGGCCGATCGCCCGGGCGATCGCGGACGCGGTCTCCTCCAGCTCGGGGTCGCGCAGGGTGCGTCCGGCGATCGCGACGCCCGAGTCGACCCTCGCCCTGGTGCGCGGCACCGCGGCGACCACTGCACCGGAGGCGTCGGAGATCACGTCGACCGAGTACTCCTCGCCGGGCAGGAAGTCCTGCACGATGAGGCCCTCGTCGGTCGGCAGCGCGTCGAGCGCGGCGCGGTCGGGCACGAGGCGGATGCCCCGGCTGCCCGCCCCCTGGCGCGGCTTGGCGAACACCGGGAACTCCCAGTCGACCGCGACGGCGTCGGGACCGGCGAGCACGGTGCGCGGGGTGCGTCCGGTCGGGGCGCAGCGCTCCGCGAGGGCGAGCTTGTCGAGGGCCGTGTGCAGCGTATCCGACGAGGGCGCGGCCAGCACCGCAGGAGCCAGCTCGTCTCGGCGGTCCGCGAGCGCGATGAGCTCCACGTCGACGGTGGAGATCACGAGGTCGAGGTCGTCCTCGGCCACGAGTCGCGCGATCGCGGGCACGAAGTCGTCGTCGCGTCCCGGCGGCACCAGGCGACGCTGCTCCGGCGGCACCAGGTAGATCCCGCTCGCCCAGCCGTCCATGTCGGCGGCGAACACCGTCAGGTCGGAGCGACGGAGCAGGGAGCGGATCACCGCCACCCCGGCCGGTCCGCCCGCCCCGGTCACCAGCACGCGCTGCGTCATTCAGCTCTCCCGTCGTGTGAGTTCGTGTGCGCCGACGAACTCCGCCGTCTCGCGCACCACTTCCAGCGGCTCCACCGCGTCGCCCCCGCCGAATCGCGACCAGTACCGCGCGGTCGCGGTGACGAACTCGGGGGCGAGGTAGTCACGGCTCGCGGCGGCCTGCGACTGGAAGCACTCCAGCAGACGCAGCTTCTCGTCGAGGAAGCGGTCGATGCGCACGAAGCGCGTCGGCCGGTAGTCGATCGTCGAGGAGGGGCTCTGGTAGCACGCGACGGTGCCGACACGACGGGTCGCGACGATCGTGGCCTCGCTCACGGCGCGATGGTCCTGGTGCCGATCGTGCGGGGAGTGCGTGTAGACGATGGTCGGCTGGATCTCGCGCACGACCTCTTCGATCAGTCGCACGGTGGAGCCGCCGCCGGAGATCTCCGTGTCGACGAGGTCTTTCAGGAACAGGCGGGCGCCGATCCGCTCGGCCGCGGCGAGCGACTCGTTCTGACGGCTGTCGGCGTCTCCGCCCCTGGCTCCGCGGGACAGGGTGAGGATCGTGATCGCGTCGCCGGCGGCGGCGTGGGCCGCGAGGATGCCGCCGACCCCGATCTCGACGTCGTCGGGGTGGGCGCCGATCGCGAGCACCACCTCGGTCGTCCTCGCCTCCTCGCGTCGCCGTCGGCCCTCCTCCACCAGGCGGGTCACGGCTTCCACGAGCCGGGCGTTGTCGAGCGGCTTGGTGAGGAACTCGTCGGCCTGCGCGCGCAAGGCGGACACGGCGTATTCGACCGAGACGTGCGCGGTCATCACGATCACCGGCACGGAGGGGATCGTGCGGCGCAGCTCGGCGAGCAGCTCGAGGCCGCTGAGACCCGGCATCTCGATGTCGGTGACCACCACGTCGGGCCGCACTGCGGCGACACGGTCGATCGCGGAGCGCCCGTCTTCCGCGAGGTCGACGATGCAGCCGGCACGGCGCTCCAGCACGGTCTTCACCAGCAGGGCGACATCGTGGTCGTCGTCGACGACGAGAATGCGGGGGGCGTCCTCAGACATGTACGGCTCTCCTTGGGGAGCTTCCCTGCCGGTGGGGGCCGGCGTCGCGATCCCGGTGCCTTCATCACCGGATCCGCGGGGAAAGTCGAGCGGGGTACGTCGATTCTGGCACAGGCGGGCAGACCCGGCCGCGCAGCGGCGTCAGGTCGCCGCCCGCGCCGCCCGCTTCTCCTGCTGGTACACCCGGATGGCCTCGTATCGCTCGGCCGAGCGGGCCTGGCGCTTGGCCGCCTCCGCCTCCCGGTTCTTGGGCGGCGCGGTCGTCACGAGGTCGTCCAGCAGCCGTCGCGTGGCCGCAGCGATCTCCTCGACGGCGCGATCGAACACGTCCCTGTTGACGCGCGAGGGCGCCGTCGCCCCGGAGATCTTGCGGACGAACTGGAGCGCCGCGTCGTGGCACTCCTCATCGGTCGCCGCGGGGGCCAGGTTGTTCAGGGGCACGATGTTCCGGCACATACCCGCACGCTACGCCCCGCCCCTCCCCCGCGGAAGCCCAGACACCCGGCCGCGAGCGGGGTGGTGCGTCACCCGCGGCATCGCTACGCTTCGGTGACCGGAGCGGCCGATGAACGCAGCGCGGACCGCACGCTCAATCGAGGAGAGACCATGACGAACCCCCCGCCCCCCGAGGCGTCGCAGCCCGGCACCCCTCCCCCCGCCTGGAACAGCACCCCCGCGAAC
>NZ_SSDO01000050.1:0-221 GCF_004794395.1 Microbacterium sp. K41
CCCGCCCCGGAGCCGGCGGCGACCACCGGCACCCCGCCGTTCGCGCGCCGCGCCCTGCAGCAGCTGATGTGGGACGAGGTCGGACTCCACCGCACAGCGCGGGGACTCGAGCGCGCCCTCGGCACCATCCGCGGCTGGATCATCGCGCAGCAGCCGCCGCAGAGCGCGCGCGACCACGAGGACGCCCACCTGCTGCACGTCGCGGAGGCCACGGCCGCCGC
>NZ_SSDO01000506.1:0-7166 GCF_004794395.1 Microbacterium sp. K41
CGATCCGCCTGGCCGGCAGCGAGCACGCCCACCGGGTGCTCGCGGTCGCTGCCGAGCAGCTGCCGGACGGCCTGGGCGCCGTCGTCGAGGAGGCACCGGGCGAGACGGTCGAAGACGCCGTCGCCGGGCTCTCCTGGCTCCCCGGCGAGGTGGTGCTGGTCGGCTCGAGCCGCCTGGCACAGCCGCGCCGTCTGTTCCTGGGCTCCACGGCGGCGAAGATGCTGCACGAGCTGCCCGTTCCCATGATCGTCGTCCCGCGCACCCGCAACGAAGCAGGAGACCGCTGATGAGCAGCACCAACCGGGCGACGGAGCCCGCATCCGGCGTCACGACCGGCATCTCCACGAAGGGCCTGAGTGCCGGCACCGTCGGCCTCATCGGCGCCGTCGTGATCGGCATCTCGTGCATCGCCCCCGCCTACACGTTCACGGCCGCCGTCGGCCCCACCGCGTCCGAGGTGGGCGCGCAGATCCCGGCGATCATCCTCGTCGGCTTCATCCCGATGCTCCTGGTGGCTTTCGGCTACCGCGAGCTCAACAACCGCATGCCCGACTCCGGCACGTCCTTCACCTGGGCCGCCCGCGCGTTCGGACCCTGGGTGGGCTGGATGGCCGGCTGGGGCCTGGTCGTCGCGACGATCCTGGTGCTGTCGAACCTCGCCGGGGTCGCCGTCGACTTCCTGTTCCTGCTGCTGTCGCAGATCACGGGCAACGCCGGGATCGCCGACCTGGCCGGGGTGACGTGGATCAACATCGGCGTGTGCCTGCTGTTCATGCTGGGGGCGACGTGGGTGTCGTACCGCGACATGCAGACGACCCAGAAGCTGCAGTACTGGCTGGTGGGCTTCCAGATCCTGGTGCTGGTGTTCTTCGCGGTCGCCGCGATCGTCCAGGCCGTGAGCGGCAACGGCTTCGACTACCAGCCGTTCGACCTCAACTGGTTCAACCCGTTCGCGATCTCGTCGTTCAGCGCCGTGGCGGCCGGTCTCTCCCTGTCGATCTTCATCTTCTGGGGCTGGGACGTCACGCTCACGATGAACGAGGAGACGAAGGACCCGGAGAAGACGCCGGGCCGCGCGGCCACGGTCACCGTGCTCACGATCGTCTCGCTGTACCTGCTCCTCGCCGTCGCGATGATCATGTTCGCGGGCGTGGGCACGGGCGAGCTCGGCCTCGGCAACGGCGACATCCAGGAGAACGTGTTCTTCCACCTCTCCGGACCGATCCTCGGGCCGCTCGCGTTCCTCGTGTCGCTGGCGGTGCTCACCAGCTCGGCGTCGTCGCTGCAGTCGACGTTCGTCGGTCCGGCGCGCACCCTGCTCGCGATGGGCCATTACGGCGCCCTGCCGAAGTCGTTCGCGAAGGTCAGCCCCCGGTTCTTCACCCCCGGCTACGCCACGATCGTCTCGGCCATCGTCGCCTCGGCGTTCTACGCGGTCATGCGCGTGGTCAGCGAGGACACCCTGTGGGACACGATCCTGACGCTCGGCATGATGATCTGCTTCTACTACGGCATCACCGCGTTCGCGTGCGTCTGGTACTTCCGCAAGCAGTGGTTCGACTCCACGCGCAACGTCTTCTTCACGTTCCTGTTCCCGCTGGTGGGTGGCATCATCCTCGCGATCCTGTTCTTCACCACGCTGATCGACTCGATGGACCCGGCTTACGGCTCGGGGTCGGAGATCGGCGGCGTCGGGATCGTGTTCATCCTCGGGATGCTGATCATCGTCGTGGGCATCGCGGTGATGATCTGGAACGCGATCCGCCGCCCGGCGTTCTTCCGCGGACAGACGCTGAGCATCGACGCGCCGCCGAGCCGGCGTCGTCGCCCCTAGCCCCCACTCACAGAAAGAGAACCCATGAGCACTCAGACCGAGCAGGCGCTGCTCGACAGCATCCCCACTGGACTCTTCATCGGCGGACAGTGGATCGACGGCGAGACCGGCGCCACGTTCGACGTCAAGGACCCGGCCACGAACCAGGTGATCCGCACGATCGCCGACGCCACGCCCGCCGACGGCATCCGCGCGCTCGACGCCGCGGTGGCCGCTCAGGACGAGTGGGCCGCCACCGCTCCGCGCGTGCGGAGCGAGATCCTGCGCCGCGCGTTCGACCTGGTGCAGGCGCACAAGGAAGACCTGGCGCTGCTGATGACCCTGGAGATGGGCAAGCCGCTCGCCGAGGCGCGCGGCGAGGTCGCGTACGGCGGCGAGTTCCTCCGCTGGTTCAGCGAGGAGGCCGTGCGCATCAGCGGTCGCTACGGTCTGAACCCGGAGGGCACCGGGCACATGATCGTGTCGCAGCGCCCCGTCGGGCCGTCGTTCTTCGTCACCCCGTGGAACTTCCCGTTCGCGATGGCCACCCGCAAGATCGCGCCGGCGCTCGCCGCCGGGTGCACGGTGGTCATCAAACCCCCGGCACTCACGCCGCTCACGACCATCTTCTTCACGAAGCTGCTGGAGGAGGCGGGGCTCCCCGCCGGCGTCGTCAACGTGGTGCAGACCTCGAAGTCCAGCGCCCTGTCGGCGCCGATCATCGCCGACCCGCGGCTGCGCAAGCTGTCGTTCACGGGGTCGACCGAGGTGGGCCGCAAGCTCATCGCGCAGGCGGCCGAGGGCGTGCTGCGCGTGTCGATGGAGCTCGGCGGCAATGCGCCGTTCGTGGTGTTCGACGACGCCGACCTCGACAAGGCCGTGGAGGGCGCTCTCGCCGCGAAGTTCCGCAACATCGGCCAGGCGTGCACGGCGGCCAACCGCTTCATCGTGCACCGTGACGTGGCGGGCGAGTTCGCCAAGCGGGTGACCGAGCGCGTGAACGCGATGAAGATCGGTCGAGGCACCGAGGAGGGCGTGGCGATCGGCCCGCTCATCGACGAGGACGCGGTCGCCAAGGCCGGAGAGCTGGTGGACGACGCCGTGGAGCGCGGCGCGACCCTGCTCGCGGGCGGCAAGGCGCTCGAGGGCACCGGCACGTTCTACGAGCCGACGGTCCTCACCGATGTCGTGGCCGGCAGCGCGATCCTGCGCGAGGAGATCTTCGGCCCGGTGCTCGCGATCGCCACGTTCGAGACCGAGGACGAGGCCGTGCGGCTCGCGAACGACACCGAGTACGGCCTGGTGTCGTACGTGTTCACCGAGAACCTGCAGCGCGGTCAGCGCATGATCGACGCGCTCGAGACCGGCATGATGGGACTCAATGTGGGCGTGGTCTCCAACGCGGCGGCTCCGTTCGGCGGCGTCAAGCAGTCCGGTGTCGGACGCGAGGGCGGCTTCGAGGGCATCCACGAGTACCTATCCACCAAGTACACGCTGATCCCGGTCTCCTGACCGGACGGCAAGAGGAGGAGACATGACCGACTACGCCGTCGTCAATCCCGCCACCGGCGAGACCCTGGCCACGTACGACACGTTCACCGATGCGCAGATCGAAGAGGCGGTCGCGGCCGCCGACGAGGCGCACCGCGAGTGGTCGCGCTCGACCACGGTCGCGGAGCGCGCACAGCTGCTGCGCCGCGCCGCCGAGCTGCATCGCGAGCGCCGCGAGGAGCTGGCCGACGTGTTCGTGCGCGAGATGGGCAAGCCGCGCGAGGCCGCGCTCGGCGAGGTCGACTTCGCCGCCGACATCGCCGAGTACTACGCGGATCAGGCCGAGGACATCATGGCCGACCAGCCCATCACGATCCTCGGTGACGGCTCGGCGATCATCCGCCGGTCGTCGCTGGGGCCGCTCGTGGGCATCATGCCGTGGAACTTCCCGGCCTACCAGATCGTGCGCTTCGCGGCGCCGAACCTGATCGTCGGCAACACGATCCTGCTGAAGCCCGCGCCGCAGTGCCCGGAGTCGTCGAGCGCGATCGAGGCGATCTACCACGACGCCGGGTTCCCGAAGGGCGCGTACCAGAACGTGCTCGCCACGAACGAGCAGATCGCCGACATGATCGCCGACCCGCGCGTGCAGGGCGTCTCGCTCACCGGCTCGGAGCGTGCGGGGGCGGCGGTGGCCGAGGTCGCCGGACGGCACCTCAAGAAGGTCGCGCTGGAGCTCGGCGGCTCCGACCCGTTCCTCGTGCTCTCGACCGACGACCTCGACGCGACGGTCCAGGCCGGCGTGGACGCGCGCCTCGACAACAACGGTCAGGCGTGCAACGGCGCCAAGCGCTTCATCATCGTCGACGAGCTGTACGACGCGTTCGTGGAGAAGTTCACGGCGGCGATGGCGGCCGTCGAGGCGACCGACCCCACGCAGGACGACACCGTGCTCGGACCGGTGTCGTCGGAGGCGGCGGCGGAGAACCTGCAGAAGCAGATCGACACCGCGGTCGCCCAGGGCGCCACGCTGCTGACCGGGGGCACGCGCGACGGGGCGTTCTTCGCGCCGACCGTGCTCGCCGACGTCACGCCGGAGATGGACGTGTACCGGGAGGAGCTGTTCGGCCCCGCCGCCGTCGTGTACCGCGTGGCCGACGAGGACGCCGCGGTGCAGCTGGCCAACGACACCACGTTCGGGCTCGGTTCGTACGTCTTCACGACCGATGAGGCCCAGGCGGAGCGGGTGGCCGACAAGATCGAGGCCGGCATGGTGTACGTCAACCTGGTTCTCGCCGACAGCCCCGAGCTGCCGTTCGGTGGCATCAAGCGCAGCGGCACCGCGCGTGAGCTCGGACACCTCGCCGCCGACGAGTTCGTCAACAAGAAGCTCATCCGCATCGGCTGAGTCCGACGCGGTGACGGTGCCCGGGGGTCGATCGGCCCCCGGGCACTGTCCCGTCCGGACCTGTGACGTTCGGACGGGTGCTGTCCAGCCGGCGGGTCCGTGGGTGACAATGGCGGCATGAGTGTGCACAGCGACCCCGTCCGGACCCTGACCGATGCCGAGAGCTGGGAGCGCCTGCGCGGACAGGAGCTCGGACGCCTCGTGACCCACATCGGCGACACGATCGACATCTTCCCGATCAACTACGCGGTCGACGGGGACGGCATCGTGTTCCGCACCGCTCCGGGGAGCAAGCTGTTCGAACTGACCGCGAACGCCGATGTGCTGTTCGAGGTCGACGACCACACCGACGTCGACGCGTGGAGCGTGGTCGTGCGCGGGCACGCCGCGGCGCTGGAGACCGATGCCGATGTCGCGCGCGCCGAGGCCGCGGGGCTGCGCCCGTGGATCCCGACCGTCAAGCGGGTGTTCGTCCGCATCGCACCCGCCTCGGTGTCGGGACGCGCGTTCCACCGTGATCCCGAGCCGGAGCGCGACGGCCCCCAGGAGTACTGACCGGCCCGCGTCAACCCCGGCACCAGGGCGGAGGGGCGGGCGTAGGGTCGGGGTATGGCCAACGTCGCTGAGAACATCGTCAAGACTCTGCACGCCAACGGGATCGATCGGGTCTACGGCATCCCCGGGGATTCGCTCAACGGATTCACGGACGCGCTGCGCAAGGACGGCCGCATCCGCTGGGTGCACGTGCGCCACGAGGAGTCCGCGGCGTTCGCGGCCGCCGCGGACGCGGGCACCACGGGTGAGCTCGCCGTCGTCGCCGGGTCGTGCGGGCCGGGCAACCTGCACCTCATCAACGGGCTGTACGACGCCCAGCGTTCCCGCGTGCCCGTCCTGGCGATCGCGGCGCACATCCCGACGACCGAGATCGGCACCGGCTACTTCCAGGAGACGCACCCGCAGGAGCTGTTCCGCGAGTGCAGCGTGTACGTCGAGTACGTGGCGGACCCGAAGCAGATGCCGCGGCTGATGGAGATCGCGATGCGGGCGGCGATCGAGCAGCGCGGTGTCGCGGTGCTGGTGATCCCTGGCGATGTGGCGCTGGCGGAGATCGAGGATGACCGCGCGGTCGTGGTCCGCCGCGCCCGGCCGGTGGTGGCACCGAGCGGGGCGGAACTGGAGCAGGCGGCCACGCTGCTGAACGCCGCGAAGCGCGTCACGATCCTTGCCGGCGCCGGCGTCGAGGGCGCGCACGACGAGGTGATCGCGCTGGCCGACCGCCTGGGCGCGCCGATCGTGCACGCGCTGCGCGGCAAGGAGTTCATCGAGTACGACAACCCGTTCGACGTCGGCATGACCGGTCTGCTCGGGTTCGCATCCGGCTATCGGGCGATGGAGGCCGCCGACACGCTGCTCGTGCTCGGCAGCGACTTCCCGTACGAGCAGTTCTACCCCGACCACGCGACCACGATCCAGGTGGACATCCGCGGCTCGCAGCTCGGCAAGCGCCACCCGCTCGACCTCGGACTCGTGGGCGACGTCGGCGCCACCGCGGAGGCCCTGCTGCCGCGCCTCGCCCGCAAGGACGACCGCACGCACCTCGACGACGCGACGGCGCACTACCGCAAGACGCGCAAGAAGCTCGACGAGCTCGCGGTCCCGGCGAAGGGCGACCGCCCGATCCACCCGCAGTACCTCGCGCGGCTGCTCGACGAGCACGCCGCGGACGACGCGATCTTCACGGCCGACGTGGGGTCGCCGACGGTGTGGGCGGCGCGTTACCTGACGATGACCGAGCACCGTCGACTGATCGGCTCGTTCACGCACGGCTCGATGGCGAACGCGCTGCTGCACGGCATCGGGGCCCAGGTCGCCCACCCGCAGCGCCAGGTCGTGGCCCTCGCGGGCGACGGCGGGCTGTCGATGATGCTGGGCGAGCTGCTCACGCTCACGCAGAACCGCCTGCCCGTGAAGACCATCGTGGTGAACAACTCCTCGCTGAACTTCGTGGAGCTGGAGATGAAGGCCGCCGGGTTCGTCACATACGGCACCGGACTGGACAACCCGAGCTTCGCCGCCATCGCCGAAGCCATGGGGATCTTCGCCCGCCGGGTGGAGCGCAGTGACGAGCTGCCGGACGCCGTCCGCGAGGTGCTGGCGCACGACGGTCCCGCCCTGCTCGACGTGGTGACCGAGCGTCAGGAGCTCTCGATGCCGCCCGCGATCGAGGCGGCGCAGGTGAAGGGGTTCGCGCTGTACGCGATCCGCACGGTCATGTCGGGCCGTGGCGACGAGCTCCTCGATCTGGCGCGGGCCAACTGGCGCCAGCTGTTCTGACGCCTCCGGCCGCGCCGGGGTGCGGGCTCAGCTCTCCAGCAGCGCCCGCACCTCGGCCGCCTCGCCGTGGCGGCCGAGCCCTTCGAGCACGTCGCCGAGCTCGAGCGCGGTGACCTGACG